>JAISGZ010000043.1 GCA_031262845.1 Propionibacteriaceae bacterium
GGCGGTGGGGCTGGCGCGGGCTGTTGGGGGTGGGGGGACCACTGGGCAGAGTGCCGGCGTCGGACTTTCGGTAAAGAAAACGTTGGTGGGCAGCCCCACGGGGAGGGATGCCCACCAACGGATCACAGAAACTTTCAGGCCTTGGCCTTAGCGTCGGCGATACGCTGACGCAGTTGCTTGAGCTGGTCGTACAACTCGGCTGGCGTCTTGTCACCGAACTGAGCGAAGTATTCCTCGGTCAGATCGGCTTCGGCGGCCCAGGCGTCCGGCGGCAGCGAGAACAACTCGGTCAGAGCTTCGTCGCTGATGTCGAGACCGTCGACGTCCAATTCACCGGGCGCGGGAATCCGGCCGGAGATGGCGTCGACTGCCTTGGCGGTTCCAGCGATGCGCTGGAGAGCCCACACGATCGGCCGTGAGTTGTCGCCGAAACCAGGCCAGATGAACTTGCCATCGGCGTCTTTCCGGAACCAGTTGACCTGGAAAATCCGGGGCGCCTTGTCACCAAGCGTTTGCCCCATTTCGAGCCAGTGGGACCAGTAGTCGGCCATGTTGTAGCCACAGAAGGGCAGCATCGCGAACGGATCCCGCCGCAGCGAGCCGACCGAGCCTTCAGCGGCCGCAGTCTGTTCGGACGACACCGTGGCGCCGACGAAGACGCCGTGCTCCCACGAGTACGACTCGGAGATCAGCGGCACGTTGGTCGCCCGCCGGCCGCCGAACAAGATGACATCGACGGGCAAGCCGGCCGGGTCTTCCCAGTTCGGTGCGATCGACTCGGCTTGAGCCGCCGGGACCGTGAAACGGGAGTTCGGGTGAGCGGCCGGACGATCGGCGTCGGGCGTCCAGTCCTGGCCGGTCCAGTCGATCAGGTGAGCCGGTGGCTCGTCGGTCAAGCCTTCCCACCAGACATCGCCATCGTCGGTCAGAGCGACGTTGGTGAAGATCGTGTCGTGGTCGAGCGCGTGCAGACAGGTCGGGTTGGTCTTCTCCGAGGTGCCGGGGGCGACACCGAAGAAACCGGCTTCGGGGTTGATGGCGTAAAGCCGGCCGTCGGGTCCGGGACGCATCCAGGCGATATCGTCGCCCACCGTCTCGACCTTCCAGCCCGGAATCGTCGGCCGCAACATCGCCAGGTTGGTCTTGCCACAAGCCGACGGGAAAGCCGCCGTCAGGCAGAACGAGCGGCCGTCCGGACCCGTGATCCGCAGGACCAGCATGTGTTCGGCCAGCCAGCCTTCGTCGCGGGCGATGACCGAGGCGATACGGAGCGCGTAACACTTCTTACCCAAGAGGGCGTTGCCGCCGTAACCCGAGCCGAAGCTCCAGATTTCCCGCGTCTCGGGGAAGTGGGTGATGTATTTCTCGTCGTTGCACGGCCACACCAGGTCGTCGCGCTTGTTGCCGTCGGCGTCGACCAGCGGGTAGCCAACCGAGTGAACCGCTGGCACCCAGTCTTTGCCGTCGCAGATCGCCTGCAAGGCCTGGTTGCCCATCCGGGTCATGATCCGCATCGAGACGACCACGTACGGCGAGTCGGAAATTTCGATCCCGAGGCGGGAGATATTGCCGCCGAACGGGCCCATTGAGAACGGAATGATGTACATCGTCCGGCCGCGCATCGAGCCGGCGAAAACCTTTTTCAGGGTGGCGCGCATCTCGGTCGGGTCGGCCCAGTTGTTGGTCGGTCCGGCGTCTTCTTCCTTGACCGAGCAGATATAGGTCCGAGATTCGACGCGGGCGACGTCCGAGGGGGCGGAGCGGGCCAGATAACTGCCTGGGCGGAGGTCTTGGTTGAGTTTCGTGAACGTGCCAGCTTCTACCATCTGGGCGTAGAGCCGTTCGCGCTCGTCGATTGACCCATCACACCAATGGATGGCGTCTGGCTGGGCCAACTCAGCCACCTCGGCGACCCAGGCCAACACGTCCTCTGGGACGGCGAAACCGCTGGGAGCGTTAACGGTTTGTGGGGTGTAGGTCACAGTGTCTCCTTCGACTTAGTAAACGACCGGCGCATGTCCGCAGCCACAATGCCTTGGGACAAGTCCGCCGGAGTCTTGGCTGGAATGTTACTCGGTTCAATCCAACAAGGTCCGAAGAAGTTCCATTCCAGCGGACAGCGACTGATTATTTATGTCAGATGCTGGAATCACCCCGAGAATCCGGAGAATCCAGCGCCGAATCACCCCGGTGGCCCGGCCGAAGCTCGTGCTACAGAGCGCTGGTGTCACGCAGCGGTGGTGTCACACAGTGCTGCGTGTCGCGGTCAACGGCCGATCCGGTGGCGCAACTTGATCGTGGCGATGGTGCCGCAGATTGCGATCAAGGCCAGCAGGACGGCCCAGGGCAGCCAGTTGGGCAGGGTGTAACCGCCGACCAGCAGGTCGAAGCCGTAGCTCTCGCGCAAGGTCTCGATAAATACTGGCGACTGGCCGGAGGCAGCGTTGAGGGCGTCCGTCGCCAAGGCTCTTCGAGGCAGAGCGGCGGCTTGGGCAAAGGGCAGCACATTGATGAAATTGACGACCCCGGTCGGCATCATGTGCTCGGGGATATAGGCCGCCGCCAGGAAGCCGATGGTGGCGCCAATGATCGTTGACAAGGTGACGAAGGCACCCACCGTCGACAGGAAGGTGACGAACATACAGTTCAGGGCCGAGAACCCGGCCGCGCAGAGGAAAGCCCAGCCCCAAGCTTGCAAAATCTGGAGGATGTTCGGCGCTTGGCCTTCCATCAGGTAGATGATGCCCCAGCCGCCCCAGAGCACGACGCTACTCATAATGAAGGAGGCCGCTAGGGCCGACAGGTAGTAGCCGACGATGATTTGCCAGCGGCTGACCGGCGTGACGACGAATTCCGTGAACCGGCCCGAAACCCGGTCGTCGACGTAACCGCCAAGGCCGCCCAGGCCAGTCGTGACAGTTGACACCATGACGATGCCAGCGAAGACCCAGACGTTGATGAAGTAGCTGACGGCACCGGGTTCGACGGTGATGCCCTCATCGACCAGGGCATCGGTGATACCGGTCAGGTTGAGTTTGAAAATGAACAGGGCGTAGAGGATGACGAGGATCAGGACCGACAGGAAGGACAGGAAGACCCCGGCCTTGTCGCGCCAGTAGAG
>JAISGZ010000046.1 GCA_031262845.1 Propionibacteriaceae bacterium
TGATCGGTCCTGGTGACACCCCGCTGTCGGTCCTGAAGCGGGTCTTTGGCTACGACGCCTTCCGGGGTGATCAAGCTGCCGTCATCGACCAAGTGATGGCGGGTGGCCAGGCTGTCGTCTTGATGCCGACTGGGGGCGGTAAATCGCTCTGTTACCAGGTGCCGGCGCTGCTGCGGCCAGGGACCGGGGTGGTTGTCTCGCCGCTGATCGCCTTGATGGAAGACCAGGTCGAAGCGGTCCGCCAGTTGGGAGTGCGGGCGGCTTATCTCAACTCAACCCAGGACGCGGCCAGCCGGCGCCAGGCCGAGGCCAGCTTGAGGGCCGGCCAGTTGGATTTGCTCTACGTCGCGCCCGAGCGACTGCTGACGCCGGGCTGTTTGGAATTGTTGCGGAGTGCGCCGATCGCCCTGTTCGCGATCGACGAGGCTCACTGCGTGTCGCAGTGGGGACACGATTTCCGGCCCGATTATCTCGGCTTGGGCCAACTTGGCCAGCTGTGGCCCGAGGTGCCCCGGCTGGCGCTGACCGCGACGGCCACTCCGGCCACCCGACAGGAGATCATCGACCGCTTGGATCTGGCGGCGGCCAAGGTTTTCGTGTCGGACTTCGACCGGCCCAATATCTTCTACCGGATCGAACCGAAAAACCAGGTCAAAGACCAGCTGCTGAGCTTTATTACCAGTGAACACGCTGGTCAGACTGGGATCGTCTATGCCTTGGCGCGGTCAACGACGGAGACGGTGGCGGCCTATCTGGCCGATCGGGGTGTGACGGCCTTGGCGTATCACGCCGGTTTGAGCGCGGACGAGCGGCGCCGGGTGCAGCGGCGCTTCCTGCGTGAAGACGGGGTCGTCGTGGTGGCGACGATTGCCTTCGGTATGGGGATTGACAAGCCTGATGTCCGTTTCGTGGCTCATATCGATCTGCCGAAATCGGTCGAGGGCTACTACCAGGAGACCGGTCGGGCCGGCCGGGACGGTGAACCGGCCGAGGCCTGGATGGCCTATGGCTTAAACGACGTGGTGCAGTTGCGGCGGATGATCGCCGAGTCGCCGGCCGACGATTTGCACCGCCGGTTACAGACTCGGTTGCTCGACGCCATGTTGGCTTTGTGTGAGACGCCGGGCTGCCGGCGGCAACAGCTCTTGGCCTATTTCGGCCAGTCGATGGACACCGCCTGTGGTCACTGCGATACCTGCCAACAACCGCCCCAGACCTGGGACGGCACGATTCCGGCCCAGAAACTACTGTCGACCATCGTCCGCTTGGACCGCGAAAGGCATCAGCGGTTCGGGGCCGGGCATCTGATCGATATCGTGCGCGGCCAGCAAACCGCCCGGGTGGCTCAGTATCGGCACGATCAGCTGACGACCTTCGGTTTGGGAGCTGACTTGTCGGAACCGGAGTGGCGAGCCATCGTCCGCCAACTGCTGGCCCGAGGTGACCTGGCGATCCTGCCCGGTGGTCACGGTGTGCTCGGGCTGACGGCCGCCAGTAGTGCGGTTCTGCGTGGTCAAACCACGGTTGAACTGCGGCGTGAAGTCCTGATCGGGCGGTCGCGGAAAACTAGCCGGTCGGCGAAGACCGGAGCCGGGGCAACGGCCGCGGCGAGTTCGGCGCCGGCGGCGACGGATTTGACGGCGGCCGAACAAGAGCGGTTTGAGCGGCTTCGGGCTTGGCGGGCGGCGACCGCTAAAGACCGGGGTTTGCCGGCCTACGTGGTCTTTCATGATTCGACTTTGCGGGCGCTGGCTCAGGCTGAGCCGCGGACGATTGAAGAACTGGCGTCGATTTCGGGGATCGGGGCGGCTAAACAAGCCGCCTACGGTGAGGCCGTGCTGGCCGTGTTGGACCCGGCGACGACGGCGGTCGCTGAAGCTGAGGAGACGGTGCCGGCAGCGGAGAAATCTGACGCCGCCAGCGCTCAAGGCGGTACGGTGGAGCCCGCTGGTCAGGTTGACCGGCCCAGTCAGGAGAGGGGCTGAGGATGGAGGACATCGGTCGGTCCAAACGAGCCGAAAAAGCTTATGCCTTGGACGATGTCGCGATCGTGCCGTCGCGCCGAACCCGGGATAGTGACGACGTCGATCTACATTGGCAAATTGACGCCGTGACCTTGGAATTCCCGATTATCGCCGCACCCATGGATTCGGCCATGTCGCCGGCCACGGCCGTCGCGGTCGGTCAGGCCGGGGGACTGGGCGTGCTCAATCTGGAAGGCCTGTGGACGCGCTACGCCGACCCACAGCCGCTGTTCGCCGAATTGGCTCAGATCACGGATTCGGCGGCCGCCACGCGGCGCTTGCGACAGCTTTACGCCGAGCCCATCCAACCCGATCTGATTACTCAGCGGCTAGCCGATTTACGGGCTTCTGGGCAGCCCGTGGCGGGCTCGCTGAGCCCGAAAAACGTGCTTCAATTCGGCCATCTGGTCGAACAGGCCAACCCTGATTTCTTCGTCATCCGCGGCGCCTTGGTGTCGGCCGAACATGTCACGACCCAACACGAGCCGCTCGACCTGAAAGAGTTCATTCGCCGCCACGACGTGCCCGTCATCGTCGGCGGCTGCGCCAACTATCACACGGCTCTCCACCTGATGCGGACTGGCGCCGCCGGCGTGCTGGTCGGTTTCGGTGGTAGCGCCCGCCAGGCGACGATGGCGGTGTTGGGGATCGAAGTGCCGATGGCAACGGCGATCGCCGATGTGGCGGCGGCCCGGCGGGATTATCTCGACGAATCCGGTGGCCGGTACGTCCAGGTCATCGCCGACGGTTCGATCGGCAGCTCCGGTGATATCGCCAAAGCCAT
>JAISGZ010000067.1 GCA_031262845.1 Propionibacteriaceae bacterium
GACGTCGGCTCCGAGTTCGTCGCCGTCCAGTTCGAGTCAGTCGTCGATGTCCAGCCCGGCTTCGTCGTCGGCGGTTAGTAGTGCCAGTTCGACGGCTTCGTCGTCGCCCAGCACGACGGTTCCGAGTACCACGACGCCAAGTACGACCGTGCCAAGCACGACGACTCCGAGTACCACGGTGCCGAGCACGACGGCTCCCAGCACGACGCCGAGTTCGTCGCCGACCAGCAGCCAACCGGTGACCTCGTCGCCGTCGTCGAGTGCGTCGACTTCGTCGAGCCAGCCGACTGCCAGTCAGCCGAGTTCCAGCACCAGCACATCGGTCGCCTCGTCGGCTTCACAGCCGTCGACGCCGAGTTCAACGGCTCCCGTAACCAGCCCGTCGGCTTCCGACCTGGTGGTCAACGGTGCGGTCAACGGTCTCGACTACCGCTTCGTCGGTACCGGCTTCGAACCAGGTGAAATGGTCCAAGGCACGTTGTATTCAACGCCGGTCGACCTCGGTACCGTGACTGCGGATGCCAACGGCATGGTGGTCTTCTCCGGCACCTTGGCGACGGCGCTCGAACCAGGGGCACACCGGATCGTCATGACCGGTGAGCGCTCGGGTACCGTCGAACAGGCCTTCACCTTGGCGGGCCCGTCGGCGCCGTCAACCTCGGCCTCGTCGGCGCCGATCAAGGGCGGTGACCTACCGGGCACCGGTTCCGGTGCAACCAGCCGGTTGGCCTTGGCCGGTGTGATCGCGCTGGCCCTAGGTGCCGCTGCGGTGATCATCGCGATCCGTCGCCGGACGACCGAATAACACGATCAACACTAACCACGGTGCCGGGCTGACCTACGGGTGAGCCCGGCACCGTGATTTTGTGCGGTGACCAACGAATTACGTGACGTCTTCGCGGTTATCTCGATACCAGGTCGTAGAGGTGGTGTTTATCCGGATGGCGTGGATCAAGTGGAGCCAGGGACCGGACCGCCTGTCCGAATTTCTGTGATGATTTCAGCTCACTGAACCGATTCGGAGCTCAGGCAGTGGTCAGCGAATCGCTATTGAGACCTCACCGGGTTGGGCTGAACGGGGCAGACCACTCCGCCAGGCAGAACGCACAGCGACTCCACAGTGATCACTGATACGCCCCGGGTTTGGTGGAGGGTGTTTTATGCCGGGGCCGGTTGGTTCTGGCGGTCAATTGCGATCTCACCGGGTCGGGATGAGCGGGGTAGACCACACCGCCACGCAGAACGCACAGTGACCAAGACGAATCACACGACCGGCGTAACAGGGCCGGAGAAGGCGTGACGGTGTACTACGCGACCAAAGCCCGCGCCAAATTATCCGACACGGCGTTGAGGAACTGCTCGGTCGTCAACCAGGGTTGGTCATCCCCGATCAACAACGCTAAATCCTTGGTCATCTGACCGGCTTCGACCGTCGTGACACAGACCCGCTCCAGGGTTTCGGCGAAATTCACCACCGCCGGCGTGCTATCAAGCTGACCCCGGTGTTTCAGCCCACCGGTCCAGGCGAAGATCGAAGCGATCGGGTTGGTCGAGGTCGGCTGGCCTTGCTGATGCATCCGCCAGTGCCGCGTCACCGTGCCGTGAGCGGCTTCGGCCTCGACGGTCCGACCGTCCGGCGTCATCAACACCGAGGTCATCAAACCGAGCGAACCAAAGCCTTGGGCCACGGTGTCCGACTGGACGTCACCGTCGTAATTCTTGCAAGCCCAGAGATAGCCGCCCTCCCACTTCAGAGCTGCCGCCACCATGTCGTCGATTAAACGGTGTTCGTAGGTCAGGCCGGCGGCCTCGAATTGTTCCTCGTACTCAGCGGCAAAAACCTCCGCGAAGGTGTCCTTGAACTGGCCGTCGTAAGCCTTGAGGATCGTGTTCTTGGTCGACAGATAAACCGGATAATGCCGCCGCAGCGCGTAGGCGAAACAAGCCCGGGCGAAATCCCGGATCGAATCGAGGAAGTTGTACATCCCCATGGCGACACCACCGCCGTCGGGGTAATCGGCCACGACGAACTCCATCGGTGCCGAGCCGTCGGCCGGTTGGTAGGCGATTGTGACCCGGCCGGCTCCCGGCACGACGAAGTTCTGGGCTTTGTACTGGTCGGCGTGGGCGTGACGGGCGATGACGATCGGCTTGGTCCAGCCGGGTACCAGCCGCGGCACATTGCGACAGATGATCGGCTCGCGGAAGACGACACCGCCGAGGATGTTCCGGATCGTGCCATTAGGCGAGGCCCACATCTTCTTCAGGCCGAACTCTTCGACCCGGGCCTCATCCGGCGTGATGGTGGCACATTTGACGCCGACGCCGGCGGCTTGGATGGCCCGGGCGGCGTCGACCGTCACCTGGTCATTGGTGGCGTCGCGGTTCGTGATCGACAGGTCGAAGTAGTTGAGGTCGACATCGAGGTGGGGGAGAATCAGCTGTCGTTTGATTGCTTCCCAGATGACATGGGTCATCTCGTCGCCATCCAGCTCGACCACTGGTCCGGCTACCTTGATTCGGGCCATGACATACTCCTTAGCGTCGTTCAAGTCGGCGTTGTTCAGGTCGGACTGTCAATGAGCTTGAGGACCGCCACGATGTCAGCCAAGCCGCCTGCCTCGGACACTCTAGTGGTCGGTTTCTCTATCCCGTCACGTTCATGAGCCACCAGCCGGGATTCTCTCCGCCACCTGCCACCGCCCAGGCTTGCTCTCGGCGGCGGCCAGCCACAGTTTGGTGACCGCTGTCCCACTGGCGTCTTGGCGGACCACACATCAGGGCACGGCTTCCGCCTACCTGTACAGTGGTGGTTGTTGTCGACACGAAAGGGTGCGCCGTCAGTTAGATGGACAACTTGGGCCTCCAAATCGTTCTGATCCTGCTGTTCATTCTCATCGGGGCAGTTTTCGTAGCCGCCGAAATGTCGCTCGTGACCTTGCGTGAGTCACAGCTGCGGCAATTGGCCCAGCGCGGCGCTCGTGGTCGTAAGGTGGCCGATTTAGCGGCTAACCCGAACCGTTTTCTGTCAGCCGTCCAAATCTGTATTACGGTCTTCGGCTTCCTGGCCGCCTCGTTCGGCGCTGACACGGTGGCCGAGCGGTTGGCCGGCTGGCTCAGCGGTCACGGCGTGCCGGGAGCCCAGGCCATCGCCCTGATCGCCGTCACGCTCGTCATCTCCTATTTCTCGATTGTGCTCGGTGAATTGTCGGCCAAACGGCTGGCTATGCAGCGGGCCGAGTCGATGGCGTTGACGTTGGCCGGACCAATTGATCTGATCGCCCGCCTGCTCAGTCCCGTGATCTGGTTACTGGGGGCCTCGACCAATATCATCGTCCGGCTCCTGGGCGGCGATCCGAAAGCCTCGCGCGAAGCCGTCACGGAAGAGGAAATCCGGGCCATGGTGACCGAATCGGCTTTCCTCGGAGTTGAGGAACGTCAGATCGTCGATGAGGTTTTCGCCGCCGGTCAGCGGACGTTGCGCGAGGTCATGGTGCCGCGGACCGAAGCCAAGTTCCTCGACGGCGATCTGCCGGCCCGCCAGGCCATTACCGAGATCGAATCAGCGGCTCATTCACGCTATCCCGTGATCGGCCAGTCGGTCGACGACATCATCGGTTTCCTCCACGTCCGGGATCTGATGGACCTCGACCCGCCGACGCTACGGGCGCCGATCCGGCAACTGGTCCGGCCGATCATCGCGCTGCCCGACACGGTCAAGGTCCTGCACGCTCTCAACGACATGCGGCGGCAACATTCTCACCTGGCCATTGTGCGCGATGAATACGGTGGCACGGCCGGCATCGTGACGCTCGAAGACCTAGTCGAAGAGCTGGTGGGCGACATCGAGGACGAGTATGACGTGCCGTCGCCGACCCCGAGTACGGAGGCCGACGGTATCGACGGGTTGACGACGTTGGAGGAGTTCGAACACCTGACGGGTTATCGCCTGCCCGAGGGGCCCTATGACACGGTGGCCGGTTTCTGGGTCGCTCAGCGGGGGGCGATGCCCACCGTCGGTGACACGATCACGGTTGATTTGCTGCGGCCACGGAGTCAGGTCCTGGTCCGGTGTGAGATGAAGGTGACGGAGACGGATGGGCGTCGGGCCTCCCGGATCGCGCTGCGCCCCGTCACGCCGCTGGCGGGGACGGAATCCGTCTCAACCTAACCGGTGCGGCAGTCAGCCAGAGGAACCGCTGGCAGTGGACCAATTGGTGACTAAGACAACGCGGCAGAGAGGCACGGGCCGCAGCGAATGTGACAATCCAAACGCGATAACCCATCACCTACTATTCCGTTGGCTCATCCCACTGGGCCAGCATCTTCCGGAGCCAAGCCCGGACGTCGAGCCCGTAAACACGGTTGATCAATTCCGGTTGCACGACCTCGTTCAGGTGACCGCTGGCCACGGTCTGACCACGGTCGAGGAGGACGGCGTGACTGCCATAGGCCCTGGCCAAGCTCAGGTCGTGAATGACCGAAACGATGGCCTTACCGGGTTGAGCGACCCAGGACCGTAAAACCTGGAAGATCTGTTGTTGGTGGATCAGGTCGAGGTGGTTGGTCGGTTCGTCGAGCAGCAAAATATCGGGGTCCTGAGCTAGCGCCTGAGCCAGGAAGACCCGCTGTAATTCACCTCCCGACAAGGTCAGAACAGAGTGATCGAGTAAGTCGGTCAACCCGGTTAAGGCGACCGCCTGGTCACATAGATCAGTCTCCGGTTCGGCTTGGGACCCAGCCCACTGGAAACGGCCGCGGCGGTGAGCGTAACGGCCCAGCCGGACGACTTCGGCCACGCTGAAGGCGTAATCCAATCGGTGGCTTTGGCTGAGTAAGCCGATCCGCTGGGCGCGCAGAGCCGGCCGTAAACGGGCCAGATCGACGCCGTCACATTCGACCGTGCCGCGGTAGGGGGCCCACTGAGCGAGGACGTTGAGCAGGGTTGATTTCCCAGCCCCATTAGGGCCGATGATCATGTACCAGTCACCCGCCGCGACCTCAAGGTCAACCTGGTCGAGGAGGACCGTGTGGCCGTAGCGGACGCTGATGCGGCGGGCCGTCAGTTGTTTCATCGGGCTGACCGCCGGGTCAGAGCGACGATGTGGACGAAGATGATGGCGCCGATGAGCGACGTGATGACGCCAATCGGGAGTTCCTGGGGGCTGAACAAGAGCCGGGCCGCCAGGTCACAGAGCATGAGGAAAATGGCGCCGCCGAACAGGCTGGCCGGTAGCAGCCGCCGGTGGTGGGGGCCGACCAGGCGTCGGGCCATGTGGGGGACGACCAGACCGACGAAGGCGATACTGCCGGCGACCGCGACGCTGAGGCCGATCAGGGCGGAGACCGTGATCAACAACACCAAGCGGACGTGTTTGACGTTGACACCGATGTGGTGGGCGTTGGTTTCACCGATCGCGAAAGCGTTGAGTTCTCGCCAGTGGCTGAGGACTGGCCCCCCGGCCACGATCAGCACAGCGGCCAGCACCAGAGCGTCGATGTAGGTCGTTCCGGCTAGTGAACCCATGGTCCAGAAGATGACGTTGTGGAGTTGGTCGTCGGCGAAGACGATCAGGAGTGACAACAGGCTGGAGGCGAACATCGAGAAGATGATGCCGATCAAGATGATCGTGTTGGTCGACAGTGAACCGTCGATCGCCTGGGCCAAGCTGAGGATGATCATGAGGGATAGGAACGCCCCGAGACAGGCCATGATCATCGGGCTGGCGATCGACCAGGCCGGCCAGGTCAGACCGAAAACGATGACACTGACCGCACCCAGACTGGCGCCGGCGGCCACGCCGAGGGTTGAACCGTCGGCCAAGGGGTTCTTCAGCAACCCCTGCATGGCCGCCCCGGCCAGCGCCAAGGCCGCGCCGACCAGCCCGGCGTTGATGACCCGGGGGAGCCGGATATCGATGATGATCGAGTCGGCCAGGCCTTGGGTGGGAGCGCCGCTGACAGCCCGGCCGATGGCCGCCGCGACTTCGCTCGGCGGCACCAGGACACTGCCCAAACCGATACACAACAACGCCACCACCACGGTGACCAGCGCCAGCAGGAGATAAACCGAGAACGAAAACCCGGCCGACCGGGCGGGCCTCGAAGAGTGGTCCGCCCGGTGGCGAGTGGTAGTCGAACTGGCGTTGGGCAAGGTGGTTCGCGACCTCAGGATTGATGGTCGGAGACGAAACTCGCCAAGGCTTCGGCCCCGTCAGCCAGGCGCGGGCCGGGCCGGGACATTTCGTTGTCCGGCAAGTTGAGGATGGCGTTGTTCTTGACCGCCTTGATATCCGACCAGCCGGGACGCTGGCTGATTTCGTCGGCTGGACTCAGGCCGCTGCCGTCGTACATCGTGATCGTCAGAATGTAGTCAGGGTCACAGGCCAAGACCTGCTCAGCGGAGATTTCGGCCCAGCCGGAAACCTCGGCGAAACAGTTCGTCAAGCCGATGATGTCGCCGATTTCGTTGAGGAAACTGCCCTGACCGGCCGTCCACAAGCAATATTCGAGGGGGGAGACCTCGTAGTAGATCGTGCCGCTGACCGGATGTACGGCCAACTGGTCGAACCGGTCCCGCAAATCGGTGACGAGCGTATTCGCCGTCATCTGGTCGCCGAGGGTTTGGCTGATCAGGTCAATCGCCGTGTAGACGCC
>JAISGZ010000075.1 GCA_031262845.1 Propionibacteriaceae bacterium
GTCGCCTTACCGCACGAGTTGCGGGCTGACGCGGCCGCCCTACCGCGTCTGACCGAGATCAAGCCGGCCGGGTTCACCAAGTTTCACGAGGCGATGCAGGCAGCCAACCGCCAAGCCGAAGATCGACTGGCCTACGTGGCGGTGACGCGGGCCCGGCACCGCCTCATCGCCACGACCCACTGCTGGCAGCCGGGGGCAGCCAAGCCGAAAACCCCGTCGCCGTATTTCCTGGTGCTCGAAGCGATCGCCGAACGGTCGGGGACCGCCGCTGAACGACCAACCGATCCAGGGTCGGTCAACCCCGTCGCCAACCCAACCGGTGGCGTCGACTGGCCGGTCAATCTGTCGTCGGCCGAAACCGCGGCCTGGGCCGAGGTGGCCGCTCAAGTCAACCAGTACCGGGCGCCAACCTCGACTCTCCAGGCCGACTTAGACCAGGCGCTGGCCGCGGCGCCAGTCGAAGTCCGACAAACCGTGGCGGCTTGGGAAGACGCGGTGGCGGCCCTGACCGACCAGTCGGCCCGTCAATCCGGTCAAGTGACGGTGACTCTGCCGACCGACCTGACGGCCAGTCAACTGATTTGGGCGCGCCGTGATCCCCAAGCCTTCGCCGCTCAACTGGCTCGGCCGTGGCCTCGGTCACCATCACCAGGCGGTCGGGTCGGCCAAGCTTTCCACCATTGGCTGGAAACCTGGGCTGGCCGGCCGACCCTGGTCGACGCTATCGATTGGGCCGACGACGACTGGGAAGAGGTCGAAGCCGACTGGGCCACGTCTCAGCGCCCGTCGGAGTCGGATCGGTTGGCCGAGCTACAAGCCGCTTTTCAAACTGGGCGGTTCGCGGACCGGACACCGCTGGTGGTCGAACATGGTTTCACCCTGGCGATCGCCGGCTTCCAGCTACGGGGCCGGATTGACGCGGTCTACGACCGGGCCAATGCCGCTGATCTCGTGCCCGGTGACGCCGACTACCTCGTCGTTGACTGGAAGACCGGCCTTCGTCCCAGCGATCCGGGGCAGTTGGCTCTCTACCGCCTAGCCTGGGCCCGACAGCTGGATATCCCGCCGGAAACCGTGGCGGCGGGTTTCTACCATGTCGCCGACGACCGCTGGGAACCGGTCGATCTGTCGGTTGACGAGTCCAGCCTGGGCCGCATCCTTGAGAACTTGGCCTCATCAGCGATTGGTCCTGCCCGTGAGAATCAGTCTGGGCCGCATCCTTGAGGGCTTGGCCACTTGGATGGCGACTGCGACCTATGAAACGCTTCACCGGAGAAATCAGAGCAATCATGGTGACTAGTCACTTGTTGCCGACCCCAATCTCAGCTGAACTTCATCGAGCCGTGCTCGGGCACGGCGCGGGCGGTTGGTCGCCCCACCGGCGACGACGAGTAACACTCCGTGGAATGCGCGACCGGTCGCCGGCGCTGGGTGCATGATGGGTCCGTCGATTGAGCGGCGGAGAGGAACAGCATGGCTCGACGATGGATGAAGCTGGTGACGGTCTTCGCGATGAGCAGCTTGGCGCTGGCCGGTTGTGGTGGTGATCAACCCACCGACGAAGAGTCCACGATGCCGCTGCGGGGAACGATGTTGACCGTTGGAACGCAGGATTACTACACCTTAGGCATCATCGGTGAAGTCTATTCCCAGGCCTTGGAACACGCCGGTTACACCGTTGAACGGCGACTGACGATCAACTCACAATCACGCTACATGGACTTAACCGGCCGGGGGATTCTCGACCTCTCGATCGGTTACAGCGGGCAACTCTTGCGCTACTGGGAACCGGGGACGGCGGCACGGTCAGCCGACGAAATCACCGAAAAACTCAGGCAAGTCACCCCCTCACTGGTCCGTTTAATGACGCCCTCGACGGTCACTGATCAGGAAGTCTGCGTGGTCACGCGGCAATTCGCCGACCAGTGGAACTTGGTGACGGTCTCGGACTTAGCCCATGTGACCGTGCCGATGGTGATTGGTGGCAATGCCGAGGCCCTCAGCCGTCTCGGGGCTGACCTGGCCGATACCACCGAGCCGGCCGCCCCGCCGGCCCTGCTCAACACTTATGGCGTCGAGACCACTTTCAAGGAATTGCCGGGTCGAGACGACCAGCTGGCGATTCAAGCCCTGCAACACGGTGAAATTCAGATCGCCGATGTTCACCGGTCGAATCCGCTGATCGCGGCCGAAAACCTAGTGGTCCTCGAAGACCCCGACGAGATCTTTTCGGTTTCACGGATCGTTTCCTTCGCCACCTTGAATATCGATCAGGCCGCCAACGATCTGCTTGATCGGATCAACGCCACCTTGACCACGGACGATCTCATGATGATGAACCAACGCTATCTGTTGGCCGGGACCCCGGTCGAGGTCGTGGCGACCGATTGGCTGCGACAACATCAATTTATTTAATCCGATTGTGCCGGTCGCTCCAACGCTCAAATCGGTGCTGGTTACTCGTGGGGTTAGTGGGTTATTGGGGTGATTCAGGTCCGGTTGCGGTGACTGTGGAGGGCGGCGTGATAAGTCATGAGATTGCCCTCAAAAATCGTCTCCCCGCCCAGTTGACGCAGATCGGACGGGTGAACCTCACAAGGCGGTTTGCCGAGGTCACTGATTCCACTTTCGTGGAGGACGTAGTAGACAAACTCGGAACAGAAGAAACGGGTCGGATTCTGGTACGACCGGCCGAAGAGGTTGCCCGCCAAACCGAAATAGTTGTAACCGTAACGCTCGGGTTGGGCGTTGAACTGGTCAACCAGGGCTTCCAGCCGTTGGCGTTGGTCGGCGGTGACTGTCAGGGCCATGACCAGACCGGGGAGATCGGTGTAGTGACGATAGAAATCGTCATCCAGCCGTTCGTGCTTGAAACCGCCGATGAAAGGGTTACGCGGCTTCAGCCGCCCGAAACTGAACATCGGGTCGAGTTCAGGCGTGAAGGCCAGCCCGGAGTGGGTAAAGGGCTCTCGGGTGATGACGTGAATGGTCCGCGACAAGACGGTTCGCGTGCGACAGAGCACGATATACACCGGGTCGGTCACGGTTGGAGCCACCTGTCTGAGTTGGGCGAACAGGGCGGAACCAGAGGCGCCGAGGTGGGCCGGGTCCGTAATCCTGTCGGCAGGTCAGAGGCTAGTGGATGAAGCCAAAATCGGGGTTATGCCAACGCCGGGGCCGCTGGAAAACGGACCGTGATGGTGGTGCCACGGCCCTCCTGGCTGTCGAGACTGATGTCGGCCCGATGGGCCAGGGCGATGTGTTTGACGATCGCCAGGCCCAAGCCGGTGCCACCGGTGGCTTTGGAACGTGATTCGTCACCCCGGTAAAAACGTTCGAAGACCCGCGCGACCGAACCCGCCGGGATACCGATGCCGTTGTCGGCCACGACCAGTGTCACCAGCTGGTCTTGGTGACTGGTTGTGACCGTGACCAGGCCGCCGGGACGGTTGTATTTGATGGCGTTGTCGACCAGGTTGTGGACCAGTTCACTGAGCAGAGTCGGCGAGGCCAACAATTCGATATCCGGCCCGTCGTGGTGGAGGCTGACCTGGTAGCGCTCGGCTTTGACAGTGGCGCCGTGGAGAACCTCGGTCACCAACCCGGTCAGGTCGACTGGTTCGAACATCTCCTCGCTGTTGCCTTCGTCGAGGTGTGACAACAACATGATGTGTTCGACTAATTCGATCATGCGCTCGGCCTCGCGGCGAATCCGACGAATGAATTCGGCTTTGTCGGCTTCTTGGACCAATCCGGCGTCGAGTAACTCGGCGTAACCGAGAATGCTCGTCAGCGGGGTTTTCAACTCGTGCGAGACATTGGCCGAAAACTCCCGCCGAAATTTCTCGGCTTTCGGACGTTTACCGGCTTTGTCCTTGTCCTTGGCAGATTTGGTGGTCTTTTTCGACCACTCGGAAGCCGGCCGACTCACGACGCCTCGATCTTGTAGCCGATGTGGCGGACGGTCACGATGAGGCCGCCGAGATCGTGCAATTTGGCCCGCAAAGCCTTGATGTGCATATCGACGGTCCGAGTCTCACCAGAGTATGAATAACCCCAGACCTCAGCCAAGATTTGGTCTCGACTCAAGGCCAGACCAGCACTGCGCATGAGATATTCCAACAACTCGAATTCCCGGAAGGTCAAGGTCACGGGCTGGCCGGCGGCTGTCACCCGGCGCTGGCCAGGATGTAATTCGAGGGCGCCGACCCGCAGCCAGCCATCGTTCGAAACCGGCACCCCACGCCGGAGTACCGCTCTGACGCGGGCGATCATCTCCATGACCGAAAACGGTTTGCTGATGTAATCATCGGCGCCCAAATCGAGGCCCTTGATGCGGTCGTATTCCTCACTTTTGGCGGTCAGCAAAATCACCGGAATATCACTGGTCAAGGGTGACTTTTTCAGGCGTTTCAAGATCGTCAAACCATCTGTGCCCGGCAACATGATGTCGAGCAGGATGAGATCGGGGAAACTCTCCCGCAGAGCGGCCTGAAAGGCCGCCCCGTCGACCAGGCTGTGGACCGAAAAACCAGCCGCCACCAGCGCGTAGTCAACCAGTTGACGGATATTGTCGTCGTCTTCCACGACGAATATTTCGGTCATGCGATCACCTGATACTTGATGCCGGCTGGAGCCAGCTTCTGGTCTGGGAGATTACCCGGCTTGGCCAGTGACATAAGCCTGGGTCCGTCGGTCGGCCGGTTGGCCGAAAAGCTGGCTGGTGGGCCCGGCCTCGACCATGTCACCTTGCCAGAAGAAAGCCGTTTGGTCGGACAGGCGGGCGGCTTGCTGCATATTGTGAGTCACGATGACGATCGAGTAGCGCAGCCGCAGCCGGTCGAGTAATTCTTCGATTTTGGCCGTCGAAATCGGATCCAAGGCGCTGGTCGGTTCGTCGAGTAGGAGCACGCTCGGTTCAACCGCCAAGGCCCGGGCGATACACAGCCGTTGCTGCTGGCCGCCCGATAAACCCAAGGCCGGCTTGTGCAACCGGTCCTTGACCTCGTCCCACAAGACGGCGTCCCGCAGTGCTCCTTCGACGATCCGGTCGAGTTCGGCCTTAGTTTTGACACCATGGGTCCGCGGCCCAAAGGCCACATTGTCATAGAGGCTGGTCGGGAAGGGGTTGGGCTTTTGGAACACCATGCCAACGCGGCGGCGTAATTCGGCCACATCGATGGCCCCCCAAATGTCCTGACCGAATAATTCGACCTGGCCTTGCCGACGGCAGCTGACGACCAGGTCGTTCATCCGATTGAGGGTCCGCAAGAGCGTGGTCTTGCCACAGCCCGACGGGCCGATGAAAGCCGTGATGTTCAGGGCCGGAATCGTCAGGTTGACGTTTCTCAGGGCCGCGTTGTCGCCGTACCAAACGTCGAGCTGGCGGATATCGAAACAGGGTTTTTGAGGTTGACAAGGGTTCATGGATTGACCTGACTAAAACGGTGGGCGACTGTGGCGGCCACTGCATTGATGATGACGACGACCACGGTCAGCACCACGGCGGTGGCGTAGGCGGCGTCGGTGTGGAGCCCTTCGCTGGAGAGGGCGTAGAGGTGGACGGACAGGGTGCGGGCCGAGTCCCCGCCTGAAGTCGGAACTTGAGCGACCGTGCCGGCGGTGTAAATCAGGGCCGCCGATTCGCCGATGATGCGGCCGACGGCCAAGATGACACCGGCCATGATGCCGCCGCTGGCGGCCGGCAGAATGATTCGCCCAACCGTTCGCAGCCGGCCGGCGCCGAGACTGAGGGCAGCTTCCCGGTAGCCACCAGGGACAGCCCGCAGCGCTTCCTCGGTCGACCGGATAATCAACGGCAGGATCATGATCCCGAGGGTGACGGCGCCGGCGGTCAGGGAGAACCCCCAACCGAGCCAGGTGACGAAACAGAGCAGTCCGAACAGACCGTAGACAATTGACGGGATACCGGCCAAGGTGTCGGTCATCAAACCGACCAGGCGTACGAAACGACTCCCCGAGCGGGCGTATTCAGTCAGCCAGATCGCCGTGATCACACCTAGTGGAACCGCTAAGACCAAGGTCAGACCGGTGATCATCAGAGTGGACAGTAAGGCCGGCAGCAGCGAGACGTTGTCGCTGGTGTAGGTCCAGGCGAACAGCTCCGGCTTGAGGTGGGGCAGCCCCCGGATGAGGATAAAACCCAACAGATAGAGCAACAGACCGCTGGCGATGACCGCCCCGATCC
>JAISGZ010000140.1 GCA_031262845.1 Propionibacteriaceae bacterium
GCCGCCGATTTTTCGAATTGCGCCACCGTTTGTGGACTGAAATCTTGAGAATCATCCATGAGAGCCACTCACTTAGCGTAATCCGCAATAGGACTGTCGCGCGTCGCTGTGCTAGTCCGAGGCTGGTCCTAATCGCAGCCACCACGATCAGAACGGGGTCGGTGGACGCTCCTTAGCTTGATCTTTCTCCCGCCAGTTGTAATCAGGCCAACGACGCCATTTCTCATACTTCCCTGTCAGATAGATATAAGCGCAACTGAGACCACCAACAACTACTGATCCCCACCGATCTTGGACACTTTGCCCCATCAGGAGAACCAGGATGATCATCACCGCCGAAGAGCTGACCAGTACCGCGCAGCCTTGGGCCGCAGCGCGCCAAATCACCATTGAACGGGCGTTGTTCCGACTCATAAGACCTTCCCCATCCACCAGACTTGGCCAGCCGTCACGACCACCATGTATACCCCAATTACTGTGCGGATTTGTGATCGATAAATCCGGTGTCTGGCCAAGCTGAGGCATACTGACGGCCATGAATCAGTCCGGTCCGTCGATCCAACCGTCGTTGGCGCAGGTTCACCAGTTCGCGCCCCAGTTTCCCCGGGTGCCGGTCTGGCGGACGTTGCCGACGGCCGGGCGTGATCCGCTGACGGTTTTCCAGACCGTGGCCCAGCCGGACGATCACTGTTTCATTCTCGACTCGGCCACCAACGACGGCGGCCACGGCCGTTATACGTTCATCGGGCGCCAGCCGCGGCTCGAAATTAGTTGCACCGACGGCCACCTCCGGCTGTGGGACACGACGACCGGGGCGCTGACCGAAAGTCTGACCGACGATCCCGGCGCCGCCATCGACGAGGTGTTGCGCCAACACGCCACGCCAACCCTGCCCGGCCTACCCCCGTTGACTGGTGGTTTGGTCGGCTATTTCAGTTTTGACTACCTGCGTTACGCCGAGCCGACGATTGGCGAGGTGACGGCCGACGAAGAGGGGTTCCGTGACGTCGACCTCATGCTGTTCGACCAGTTGATCGTCTTCGACCAGGAAACCGACGAGATCTACTTATTCACCCACGTCACGAGCGACGCCAGCCAAGCCGACTTTGCGGCGGCCGAGGCCCAACTCGACCAACTGGAACAGCTACTCGATCAGACTCCGGCCAGCCGACCGGGGCTGCGGCTCGGACCGGTCGAGCAATTGTTCGACGAGGCGCAGTATTGCCAGCTGGTCGAACAAGCCCAGCGCCACATCGTGGCCGGTGACATCTTCCAGGTCGTGCTGTCGAATCGATTGACGCTCCTGGCCGAGGGGAGTTTGTTCGACAGCTACCGGCGGCTGCGCCAGATCAACCCGTCGCCGTATCAGTTCTACTTCAGTTCGGCCGCTGTCGAATTAGCTGGGGCCTCCCCCGAAACGCTGGTGCGCTGTTTCAACCCGCAGACGGCCGAGACGATGGCACCTCACGATCAGACGGCGGACGTTAACGCTGGTTCGTTGTCGGCCTCAGGGACTGGCCGAACTGGCACTGCCGATCAATTAGCTTTTGAGTCGGAGACCAGCCCGAGCGATCAACCGTCACCTGCCACTACATCAGCCCACGTGTCGTCCGGTATTGCCAACCCAGCTCTCGGAGCAACCGCCACCAAACCATCGAATGACCTAGCTAATCGCCCGTTGGCCGAGACTTTTCCCCTAGCCGGCACGCGCCCGCGCGGCCGTGACAGTGCCGAGGACCAACGCTTGGCCGAGGAATTGTTGGCCGATCCGAAAGAATTAGCCGAACACAACATGTTGGTCGACTTGGGGCGCAATGATCTCGGCAAGGTGGCGGAATTCGGCTCGGTTCAGGTTGTCGATTACCTCGACCTGCTGTGCTACTCCCACGTCATGCACATCGGCTCGACCGTCGAGGCTCGACTCCGCCCCGACATCCAACCAACTGACCTAGTCAGCGCGATTTTACCGGCCGGCACACTGTCGGGCGCACCGAAAATCCGGGCCTGCCAGATCATCCACGAACTCGAAGGCACGAAACGTGGTGTCTACGGCGGCGGCATCGGCTATCTCAGTTTCAATCAGAACATCGACCTGTGCATCGCGATCCGGCTGGCCTTCAAGAAAGACGGCCGAGTCGTCGTCCGCTCGGGCGCTGGCATCGTGGCCGACAGCGTGCCGACTAACGAGTACCACGAGTGTGTCAACAAGATGGCGGCCGTGGTGGCGGCGTTGCGGGACACCAGCCAGCCGCTGGAGGGCGAACCGCCGGCGATCACGTCTGACCAATTCGACTCGGAGACATCACCAGCCGCGAGCCTTGCGACGGATGGGAGCCCAACACCAGGCCAAGTACTCGAAAGCTCATCATCTGGCCGAGCAATCGAAGACCCAGCGCTGACAGGAGCAGCCGGAAACCCAGCGTCCGCCCGGGTGCTCGAAACCACAGCCTCTTGCCGAGTTGCCGAAAGCCCGGCAGTCGGGTCCGACCAACAGCCCCCTGGCTCCACCATTTCCGAACTGGACAATCACCACCTGTCTGATCAGCCACTTGACTCCGTCGCACCTCACCCGTCCGATCAACCACCAACGGGTTTTCTGCCCTGGCCAGACTCCGGTGACGACCAACCAGTATTGCTAATCGATAACTACGACAGTTTTTCGTACAACCTCTACCAGCTGCTCGGCGAACTGCTGCCGAGCCGTCGAATCGAGGTCATCCGGAACGATCAGTGGTCGCTCGATCGGGTCGCCGCCAACCGACCATCACACATCGTCCTCTCTCCCGGTCCCGGCCGTCCCGACCAGGCCGGTATCTGCCTGGAAACCGTCCGGCGACTAGGACCACAGACCCCGATTCTCGGTGTTTGCCTGGGCCACCAGGTGATCTGTCAGGCGCTCGGCGGGACCATCGTTTCGGCTCGCCACTTATTACACGGCAAAGCCTCGGCGGTTCGACTTGACCTAGCCAGCCGGCTGTTCCGCGACTTGCCCAGCACGATCGAAGCTGCCCGTTACCACTCTCTGGCGGCCGAGGTCGCCACCTTGCCGTCCGCCCTCCGGGTGACCGCGACCGCCGACGATGGCGAGATCATGGCTGTCGAACACGAACACTGGCCGGTCTGGGGTATCCAATTCCATCCCGAGTCGATTCTGACCCCAAACGGCCGCACCATCGTCAGTAATTTCCTCAAGGCTTAAACCCGGCCTACCTCGGGCCGCATCGAGTTTTCCGACGTCAAACGGCGCAACCTGCGTGGTGACCGGCGAGACTAAAAAGTCTGGCGTTGGCAGGTACCGCAGACGCTTTTCCATCACGTGATCCAACGCCACCGACGCTGGAATGGGATTGCGGTTAAGGGAACAACGAATAATGTCCTGACATACCCGGCCAAGTGCCACGAATAGGTTGCTCTCAACACGCCTGGACCAGTGCCGAGTTGTCCACAAACTTCGTGTTGTCCGAGTGCTGCCCG
>JAISGZ010000149.1 GCA_031262845.1 Propionibacteriaceae bacterium
ACCATCTCCGGCGGCACCCCGGCCGCCACCAATTCGGTGTCGCTGAGCTGGGAATGGGTCGTGGTGGCACTGTGAATCGCCAGCGACCGGGCGTCACCGATATTGGCGACGTGACGGAACAACTGGAGCCCGTCGATAAAAGCCGCGCCGGCTTCGCGGCCAGCAGCCAGGCCGAAGGACAGCAAGCCACCGTAGCCTTTACCGGTTAGGACCCGGTCCGCCACGGCCTTGTACGGGCTGTCGGCCAGACCGGGGTAGTTGACCCAGGCCACATCGGGGCGGTCGGCCAGATACTGAGCCACGGCCAGTGCGTTCTGGCAATGACGGTCGAGCCGCACCGGCAGGGACTCGATGCCTTGGCTGATCAGCCAGGCGTTGAACGGGGAAATCGCCGCGCCGGTGTTCCGTAACAACACGGTCCGGGCGCGCGTGATGTAGGCCGCGTTGCCGGCGGCTTCGGTCCAGACGGTGTTGTGATACGAGGCGTCCGGTGCGGTCATGATGGCGAAACGGTCTGAGTGTTGGGTCCAATCGAAGCGCCCAGAATCGACGATCACACCACCGAGGCTGGTGCCGTGGCCGCCGAGGTATTTCGTGGCCGCGTGAACAGCGACATCGACGCCGTGATCGAAGCAGTGGCAGAGATACGGCGTCGGCACGGTGTTGTCGAGCAAGAACGGTAAGCCGAGGGCGTGAGCAGCATCTGACCAGGCGTCAAGATCAATGACGTTGATCTGGGGGTTGCCGATGGCCTCACCGAAAACCAGCCGCGTGCGATCATCGACCGCCGCCGCCAACTGGTCGGGCCGGGTCGGGTCGACCAAGCGGGCCTCGATACCGAACTGCGGCAAGGTGTGGGTGAAAAGGGCAAAAGTGCCACCGTAAAGAGTCGATAAAGCGACAATATTGTCGCCCGCCCGGGCCAGTGCCAAGACCGCGTAGGTCACGGCCGCTGCCCCAGAAGCCGTTGCCAAAGCGCCAACCCCACCTTCGAGGGCGTTGAGCCTAGCTTCGAGCAGACCCTCGGTCGGATTGGTGATGCGGGAATAGATATTGCCGGGACGACGCAAGGCGAACAGGTCGGCGGCCATCTCGGTATCGGTGAATTGATAGGCCACGGTTTGGTAGATCGGTGCCGCCAAGGCTTGAGTGGCGGGGTCGGCCTGTTCTTGGCCGGCGTGGAGGGCCAGCGTCTCCGGATGCAATGTCATACGACGACAGTAGTGGACTGGCGCCGCCGGTCGTGTGAGTAGTCGACTGTTGACCCCTAAGCAGCTGGCGATCCGCATCACCAGTAATCATTGGCTTCATTGGCTGAACCGGCGGCGACACCAGGTATCAGTCGATGAGCTGGCAAGGATCCTTCAGATAAGCGGACAAACCAGCACCACCCCCGGCGATCAGTGGGTAGACCGGGGCGTCGTCAGTGATCTGTTGGCTGAGCCATCACGGTTCCGCCGTCGGGAACGATTAGGCTGCAACCATGGAATACGTCCTCCTGTCGGCCTCCGGCCGCTTGACCCGAGTTGAACTCACAGAGCCTTACGCCGTGGCCAGAGCCGCCCAAGCGACCGAGTCCCGGTCCTCCCACGATGTCATCGCCGCCGCTGCCCCGGTCGCCGAAGGCCAGGTCGGCGTCGTCACCTCGGCCGGCCGGGCGGTCAGTTTGGCGGCTGACAATTTGCCGATCTTGGCTGACCGAGCGCCCTGGTCCCTGGCCGAAGCGCCGTCGGCGGCGGACCGCGTGACGCTGGCTGAGGACGAAGAAGTGGTCGGCCTGTGTTCACTCGACCCGGAAGCGCCACCCTTGGCCTTGGGCACCCGGCACGGGGTCGTCAAGCGCGTCGTGCCGGAATACAAAGGCTGGGAAACCTGGGAAGTCATCGCCCTGAAAGACGGTGACGCCGTGGTCGGCGCGGCGCCGGCGGCCGAGACCGACGAAGTCGTCTTCATCACCTCGGATGCCCGCCTACTGCGGACGGCTGCCCGCGAAGTCCGGGCCCAGGGGCGGAGCGCCGGGGGAATGGCCGGCGTCAAACTGGGCGAGGACAGTCAGGTCGTGTTTTTCGGGGCCGTCGCCCGGGCCGACCGTGATCAAGCCCTCGTCAGTACCGTCGCCACCGGCCCCCGCTTGGACGCCCAGGTGACCGTCAAAGTGTCGCCCTTCAGCCTGTTCCCAGCCAAGGGCCGGGCCACCGGCGGTGTGCGCTGCCACCGCTTCATCAAGGGCCAGGATCGACTGGCCTTGGGCTGGGCCGGTTTACCACCGGCCCGAGCGGCCGACGCCGACGGTAACTTCCGGAATCTGCCGGCCCTGGACGAGCGCCGTGACGGCACTGGGACCAAGGTTTACGCCAGTTTCGCCGTCCTCGGGTAAAACCCCGCCGGGTGCTGCCAATAGGTCATTGAGTCGCGGCTGGGGACTGCGTGGAAGCCGCGGCATCGGAATTCGTAGGGCATTTGCGCCACTGCTACACAGCTGCGAGACCGTAGACCGTCTCATCAGCCACGGTGACCCTGGTTGAAGCCGTGGGATGAACAGTCGCTGGCCGCTGATCGTTGGTGCCAGACGGTAACCGTCTCATCAGCCAAGGGCAGTGGGCCTCAGCTCTGGGCGGCTTCGATCACGGCCGGTTTGAACTGATCGACGGCGAAGTGTTCCCAGGAATCGTCGCCGAAGGTTTGGGCGACCACAACATTGCCGTAGCCGGCGAGCTGTTCAACCGTCACCCCGAGAGTTTCGATCGACACCATGTGGACGTCGTCGGTGGTTGTTTCGCTGACCACGACGTAGTTCTCACTGGCGTGAGATAGACAGCTGACCAGCCCGTCGAGGTAGTTGTCAGCGTGCCGGTTGGCGGTGAACAACTTCAGTTCGACTGACCCGCTGGCCCCGAGTTCCAAGTCTTCGGTCGAGACCATGTTGTTCGGGCAGAACTGCGCCAAGATGCCGTCGACGAGGCCGTTGTTGGGGTGAACGTCGAGCGGTCGGATCTGAGCCGTGGTCGGCAGGGTCTCGTGAGCCAGGACCAAGAATTGCTCTTGGGTCAGGGTCGGGCCGACCGCGCCGCCGAACCAGCCGACAAAGTTGCGGAGAGCGAAGAAACCACCGATACCGACGGCCAAACACAACACCAGCGCGCCGGCGATCAGCCAGGAGCGACGCCGGTTCGACGGCGCCGGGCCGGTCGGAGCACCCGCCGGCGGTGTCAGCGGCTCAACCTGGTCGGTTGGCCAACCAGTTGGCGTGGCCATCAGGCCAGCTCCTAGCGGCGGCGTCAATCCAGTCGGTCCGACGGGCGTCGGTTGAGACAGGCTGGGGCTGCCAGTCGACGGGTTGCCAACTGGCTGACCGACGGCCGGATCCCAAGCCGGTGTCGCCGCCGTCGCCGGAGCCGCCATCGGGCTGGCTTGACTCCAAGCTGAGCTGGCTTGGCCGGCGGACGTCGTCGGAGCAGCCCAGTAAGAGTTGGCCAAGTCAGGCTGATCGCTGGCGGACTGGCTGGCCGTCTCACTCCAGGTCGGCGCCAAGTAGGCCGGAGTGGCTTGTGAGACAGGGTTGGAAGAGGCCGGGCCAGAAGCGGCAGAGCTAGAAGAAACCGGGCCAGAAGGGGCAGAGCTAGAGGAGGCCGGGCCAGAAGCGGCAAAGGCAGAAGGGGCAGAGCTAGAGGAGGCCGGGCCAGAAGGGGCAAAGGCAGAAGGGGCAGAGCTAGAAGAGGCGGGGTTAGAAGCGGTCACGGCTGAGGTTGGGGCGCCGGTCTGAGGTGGGACAACGGGAGCGGTTGCGCCCGGGTTGGCCGGCTCAGTCGCGGCATCGGCCGTCGCCAGTGAAGGGCTGGCGCCTTCATTCGAGGATCGCCGAGCTTGAAGTACGGCTTTGACAGAACTATTGCCGACTTGTTCGAGCCAAGCCAGCAAATCGGGGTAAGCCGCTGGGTGAGCCGCCACCTCCGCCAGCAGAGCCGGCTGGGAAGCGGCGATGGCTTGGAGATCAGCGGCCGGCAGATGAGGATCACGAAGTGCCACGGCAGCAACTGCGGGATCTGCGTAACGAGCCATGACAGGTAAGGAAACGTCCTTCGGTTCCAGAATCCTCTGAGGGTTTGCCTGATGACATTCTCGGTGAACCTCGGTTTCTCGTCAGTTGGCCACCGCACCGGTCGCCATGAATAACACGACATTTCAGTGCGACAGACCACCACCCGCGAACCGCGCCAGAAATTCCCAGTTCTCGACCACTTCAAAAGTCGATTAAAAGCCAAATTCAGTTAAGATTTTGTTAAGTCTAGGGCTTACCGCGCAGAACTTGCGAACAGCGTGCTGACGAGGTCTTTCACGGTCTGGTCTCAGTGTCCAAGACCGGTCGTTTCAGCGACCACGGAGAATTCGTCGTTTCTTAATCTGAGTGTTAATTTTCCTTTCATCCATGACGGTTGTTACTGGAGGTAACAGTGATGTCCGGTCGTTGTGGGGTTGTGGAATTGCATAAAGGCGAACGCCTAGCCCCAGATATTTCAGTTGAGATCGACACTGAGTTGGAACTGTGGTCGGCGGCCCTGGCGCCGCCGCTGGTTCAGCCGGTTTCGGAGTCCATTTCCAGCGCCGTCGGTCGGCCCAGTGAGACGGCGGCTCGGCTTTTCGTGTCGGAATGCCGAGCCGAAAGCCTGGCCCAAGCCCTGAACTGTTTGGAGCGCTGTCTTGACGTCGTCTGGGCCGAGCCGATTGCCATCCGGGCGGACCGGGTGGGGCAGTTGGAGGAAGCCATCCTGGAAACCGCCCGCTTGTTGTGTCCGGCCGAAGTCGGTCATCTGCGCTTCGTCATTCGACGGCAGCGGGCGGACGACCCGCTGCGCTACAACCGGTTCGTGGTTCAGACCAATCTGGAGGCGCTGCTGATCGGGTTGGTCGAAGCTGTTCGCCGTCAGCGGCCGGATCGGGGGCGCAACTTCCAAGACCTCCTCAACGCCTTGGAGAAACCCCGGCCGCGAGCCTTCTCATTGACTGAGGCAGCCACCTTCTTGTACCTGTCACCGGGACATTTGTCGAAGAAGTTCAAGGCCGTCACGGGTCAGTCCTTCATCTCCTACGTCACCCAGCGGCGGATGCGGCGGGCCCGGCTGATGCTGATGTACACCGACCTGCCGGTTCTCACGATCGCCAGCCATTTGGGCTTCAACCAGGCCAACTACTTTGCCCGCGTCTTCCGGGCGGCGACCGGAATTTCGCCGGGAGAATACCGGCGGCAACACCAGGTTTGCTCGGCCCGTCCAGAACTGCGGTAAGCGATCACCGCGATCG
>JAISGZ010000178.1 GCA_031262845.1 Propionibacteriaceae bacterium
GCGCCTGTTATCTCGGTGTTGTCGGCTCCTTCGTCGGCGTGGCTCCGGTCGAAGATCCGCAACTGCTGGTCTATGTCGCCCTGGATGACCCAACCAGTGGCGAATACGGCTCCCTGGTAGCGCAACCATCGGCCACCGACATCATGAAGATCGCTTTGCCCCGTTACGGCGTCCAACCGTCGACTGAACCGCCGCCGGACTATGTAACGACGTGGTGAGCCAGCCATGACCGGTTCCCGTCTGGCTGACTCCGATCGGGTGGCGTGGCCGCAGTCGGTGCCGCTGGCTCAGCTGGTGCCGGGCGCCAGCGGGCGGGTGACCGGGTTGTCCCTCGACTCCCGGACGGTTCAGCCCGGTGACCTCTATGTGGCCCTGCCCGGTTTGCACACCCACGGGGCGCAATTCGTCCCTCAGGCCGTCGCTCAGGGGGCGGTCGCCGTTCTGACTGACCAGGCGGGCGCCGAGTTGGCGGGACCCCAACCGGTGCCGGTCGTCCCGGTGGCGACACCACGGACGGTGATGGCGACCTGGGCCGCCGATTTGGCCGGTCGCCCGGCCGAGCGGATGCTGATGCTCGCTGTCACGGGCACGAATGGCAAAACCACGACCGCCTTCGCTGCCCAAGCCCTGTTGAATGGGCTCGGCCGGGACAGTGCCAGCCTTGGCACCCTGGGCTGCTGGTGGCAAGGCCAGCCACGGCCGTGGGCGACGACCACCATCACCACGCCCGAGTCGCCGCAGCTCCAACTGGGCCTGGCGGCCTTGGCTGATGCGGGCTGCCAAGCCGTCGTCATGGAGGTTTCAAGTCACGCCCTCGACCTTCACCGGGTCGACGCCATCACCTTCGCCGCCAGTGGCTTCATCAATCTGGGCCGCGACCATCTCGACTACCACGGTGATCTGGCGAGCTACTTCGCTGCCAAAGCTAAGTTGTTCGAGCCGGAGCGCAGCCGACAGGCCGTCATCAATCTCGATGATCCGGCCGGCCAACGACTGGCGGCGACCGTGGCCGAACGTGGTCAACCGCTGCTAACCGTTGGACGCAATCCGGCGGCGCAGTTACGGATCGTGTCGGAACAACCCGCCTCGGACGGCCGGACGTCGGTCGTACTCCAATCCGAACAGGCCCGGTATGCCTTCGATTTGAGTTTGCCAGGAGCCCATAACGTGACTGATGCGGCTTTGGCCGTAGGCCTGATCGAGGCGGCTGGTCTCGACCCGACGACCGGCTTGGCCAGTTTGGCGCAGTTATCGGTGCCGGGACGGCTGCAACGGGTCGACTTACCGGCCGATCCGTCATCGCCTCAGCCGCCCCGGGTTTACGTCGATTTCGCCCACACCCCGGAAGCCGTCAGCGCCACCTTGGCAGCCGTCAACGCCGGGCCCACGATCGCGGTCGTGGGGGCTGGTGGAGACCGTGATCCCGGGAAACGGGCGGCCATCGGCGCGGCCGCCGCCCGGGCCGCCGACTGCGTCATCGTGACCGATGACAACCCCCGTTACGAAGATCCGGCGTTGATTCGCCAAGCCGTCCTCGGCGGCGCCACCGCCGCCCGGGCTGAGGGCAGTGCCGGCCGGCGCCCAGCCACGACCGACATCATCGACGGTGGTGACCGACGGTCGGCCATCGGTCAAGCTTTGGCCTACGCTGGCCCCGGCACGGTCGTGGTCATCTTGGGGAAGGGCCACGAAACGTTCCAAGACATCGCCGGCCGGCGTCAAGCCTTCAGTGACGCAGCGGTCGTGCTTGAACAATGGAATGAACTGAGGCGGACTTAATGGAACCGATGCCGTTGGCGGATTTGGCGACCGTGGTCGCGGCTACCCTCCCGACCGGGGCAGACCCGGCTGGCTTAGTTGGCCCGGCGGTCATCATCGACTCCCGTTTGGCCGAGCCGGGCTGCTTGTTCGTGGCCTTGCCGGGCGAACGGACCGATGGCCATGACTTCGTCGCCGTGGCCGTTGAGGCTGGGGCGGCCGCCAGTTTGGTGACCCATCCGGTGACCGGTGGGGGAGTCCAACTCGTAGTCGACGATCCTCAAGCCGCCCTGACCCGCTTGGCTCATCATCTCGTCAGCCAAGCCCGCGACCGTTTACAGGTCATCGGCCTGACTGGTTCGTCGGGTAAGACGACGACCAAAGACATCCTGGCTCAGGTCTTGGCCGCCGATGGTCCGACGGTCGCCCCGACCGGCTCGTGGAACAACGAACTCGGCGTGCCTCTGACGGCTACCCGGATCGACCACACGACGCGCTACCTGGTCATCGAGATGGGCGCCCGCGGGCCGGGCCACATCCAGACCCTGTGTGACATCGTCGAACCGGGCATCGGGCTGGTGCTCAACGTCGGTCAGGCTCATCTTGGCGAATTCGGTGACCAACAAACGACAGCCCAAGCCAAGGGCGAGTTGATCGCAGCCCTACCGACCGCCGGCTGGGCGGTCCTGAATGCCGACGACCCGTGGGTAGCTGGTATGGCCGAGCGTCATCAGGGACCGGTGGCCTGGTTCTCAGCGGTGGGGGAGCCACCACGGTCAGCCGGGCAGGTGGCGGTCTGGGCCAGCGCCGTGACGGCCGATGACCGTCAACAACATAGCTTCACGTTGCACCTGACTGACACCGTGGTCGGCCGGGTCGACCTGCAACTACCCGGTCAACACCAAGTGGCCAATGCCGTGGCGGCGGCGGCCGCTGCGATCGTGGCCGGGGTTGAACCAGCCACCGTGGTGGCGGCCCTCAGTCAAGCCCAGCGGCAATCACCGTGGCGCCTGGAGATCACGCCCCGGGCCGACGGCCTATTGGTCATCAACGACGCCTACAACGCCAACCCCGATTCGATGCGGGCGGCCCTGGCGACCGCGGCTGGTCTATTGGCCAGTCGTCGCCCAGAACAGCCCAAGGCGCGATTGGTGGCAGTGCTGGGTGACATGCTCGAATTAGGCCCGGCCGCCGCCGATGCCCACCAGACCGTTGGCCGTCAAGCGGTCGCCAGTGGTGTGACGGACCTGATCGCGGTTGGTCAATACGCGCCCGACTTGATCGCCGGGGCGACGGCCGCGGCAACTGAGGCGGCGGTCGAGTTGACGACCGAGCGGGCCGAAGATTGGTCGGCCGCTGTGTCATACCTGGGGCAGCTGACTCCAGCCGATATCGTTCTCGTCAAGGCCTCCCGGGGCGTCGGCTTGGAAGCCGTCGCTCAGTCAGTGCTGGCGGCGAAGGATGAGACATGCTGAATATCTTGGCGGCCGGGCTGATCGCCATGATCATCACCTTGGTCGGTACCCGATGGTGGATTCGCTACCTGAAACGGCACCACTACGGACAGTTCATCCGCGATGACGGGCCGACCACCCACCACGTCAAACGGGGTACGCCGACGATGGGCGGCGCCATCGTCTTACTGGCCATCGTCTGTGGCTACTTCGGCTCCCACCTGCTCCTGACCCTGGGCGGCCGAGCCGGAGTCAGCGGCTTGGTCGAAGAAGGCCAGCCACTGACCCTGTCGGGTTTGTTGGCCTTAGGCCTGATGGTGGCGCTGGGAGCGGTTGGTTTCGCCGACGACTGGGCCAAAATCCGCCACTCCCGATCGCTCGGCTTACACGCCAAAGCCAAACTGATCCTCCAAACCATCATCGGCTTGGCCTTCGCCTACGTCGCCCTCCACTTTCCCAACCAGGCCGGTATCACGCCGGCCTCGCCGGCGATCTCTGGACAGCGTGACGTCAGTTGGCTGCAATTGCCGATCTGGCTGGCCATCATCTGGATTCTGTTCATCATCGCCGCCTACTCCAATGGCACCAACCTGACCGATGGTCTCGACGGTCTGTTGACCGGCTCCGCCGCCATGGCCTTCCTGGCCTATGGCATGTTGAATTTCTGGCAGTGGAACCAAGAGTGTTCCCGCAACCTCGAAGCCGGCTGTTACGCCGTCCGCGACCCGCTCGACCTAGCCGTGGTGGCGGCGGCCGTGGCCGGAGCCCTGGTCGGCTTCCTGTGGTGGAACTCGTCACCGGCCCAAATCTTCTTGGGCGACACCGGTTCGCTGGCCCTCGGTGGTGGCTTCGCCGCGCTGACGATCATGACCCGGACCGAGTTGGTCGGCGTTGTCATCGGCCTGTTGTTCGTGCTCGAAGCTTTGTCGGTCATCCTCCAAGTCGGGTTCTTCAAAGCCACCGGTGGCCGCCGGCTGTTCAAGATGGCGCCGCTTCACCACCACTTCGAAATGATGGGCTGGCAAGAGGTGACGGTGGTGGTTCGGCTGTGGCTAGTGGCGGGGATTGCCGTCATGGCCGGCTTGGGTCTGTTCTACGGCGAGTGGGTGTTGGCCCAATGACCGGCTCGACTGCCAGCCAACCGGGCCTGGCCTGGTTGCCACAGGCCAACCGGCTGTCACCGTGGGACCAAGTCCGGGTCACGGTGGCTGGTTTGGGGCGGTCGGGTTTCGCGGCCGCCGACGCCCTGCTGGAGCGGGGAGCCCAGGTGACCGTGGTGGACGCCGTCGACAGCGACGCCAACCGCGATAAAGCCACCTTGTTAGAGACCTTGGGCGCCAGCGTCCGGTTGGGACCGGAGACGACCGACGAACTGCCCGCGGCCACCGACCTAGTGGTCGTTTCGCCCGGCTGGCGGCCAACCCAACCACTGCTGGCCCAAGCCGCCCGCCAAGGGTTGCCGTTGTGGGGCGAAATCGAGTTGGCCTGGCGCTTTCAACAGCCGGACCGGATCGTGCCCTGGCTGGCCGTCACCGGCACCAATGGTAAGACCACGACCGTCGGCCTGCTGGCGTCGATTTTGTCGGCCGCCGGATTGACGACGGCGGCGGTCGGTAACGTCGGCCGGCCGGTCATGGAAACGGTGCTGGACGAGGTCGATTACGACGTCTTGGCGGTCGAATTGTCGAGTTTTCAGCTCCACTGGCTCGATCAGGCCCACTTCCATTCGGCCGCCTGTCTCAATCTGGCGCCGGACCATTTGGAGTGGTACGCCGACGCCGCCGACTGGGACCAGTTGGGCTGGCCCAGCCGCTCGCCGCTGGCGGCCTATCAAGCCGACAAGGCCCGCATCTACTGGCAGACCGAAGTGGCCTGTGTTTTCAACCAAGCCGATCCCGTCACCCGGACCATGGTTGAACAAGCCGATGTCGTCGAAGGCGCCCGGGCTATCGGTTTCACCACCGGTATCCCCGGCCCCAGCATGGTCGGCGTGGTCGACGACCAGATCGTCGACCGGGCCTTTATCGCGCAGCGACAAACCTCGGCCCTACCGGTGGCGGCCGTATCCGACGTCCGCCCGGCGGCGCCCCACAATGTCGAAAACGCCCTGGCGGCCACGGCCTTGGCCCGCGCCTTCGGCGTCCCCGGCCCGGCCGTCGCGACCGGCCTGAAACAGTTCCAACTCGGCCCGCACCGGATCGAACCGGTCCTCGACGCCGGCGGCATCAGCTTCGTCGACGATTCCAAGGCCACCAACCCCCACGCCGCCACGGCCGCCTTGGCCAGCTTCGACTCGGTTGTCTGGATCGCCGGTGGGCAAGCCAAAGGCACGACCTTTGACGATTTGGTCAGCCAATTCGCCGACCGGCTGCGGGCAGTCGTGGTTTTCGGGGTCGATCGGCAGACAGTGGCCGAAGCAGTCCAGCGACACGCCCCCAACGTTCCCTTGCGCGTCATCGATTCCAGCCAGACTGAGACCATGCGCCAAGTTGTCGCCACGGCGGCCGACTTGGCCCGGCCGGGGGACACGGTCCTGTTGGCGCCAGGTTGTGCCTCACTCGATATGTTCACCGACTACGCCGCCCGGGGCGATGCTTTCACCGCCGCGGCCAAGGCTTGGGCGGCCCAACGATCGGTCGAGGAGGAGCCGCGATGACGGAGACGACGCTAGCCGACCCGACCGCGCTGCCGACGGCCGGCCGTTCCCGCCCCCAAACCATGAACAGCCGGGCCCTGTCCCATCAGATGGCCAGTTTCTACCTCGTGGTGGCGGCCGGTGGGGCGTTGGTCTGTCTCGGCTTGGTGATGGTCGCTTCAGCCGCCAGCGTCTACTCCCAGGTCGCCACCGGAGACCCGTATTACTACGGCAAACGCCAAATCGTCTTCGCGGTCTTGGGTCTCGGCTTGGCCTGGCTGATGTCCCGCCTGAGCCCCCGAGTTTTGCGCGGTCTGGCCTGGCCGGCCGTGATCTTGGCCTTCATCCTCGTGATCTTGACCTACACACCACTCGGTCTGGAAGTCAACGGCAACCAGAACTGGCTGGTGTTCGGGCCCACCTGGACTCAATTCCAGCCCTCCGAATTCGCCAAACTGGCCCTGATCGTCTGGGGCGCCCAACACCTGGCGTTCAAGGAGAAGAAACTGACGGACCTGCGCCAATGGCTGTCCTACGTCATCGTCAGCTTGCTCTTGATTGGCTTGGTCCTGATTCACGACATGGGCTCGGCCGTCGTCATGACGCTGACCTTCGTGGCGATCCTGTTCCTGGCCGGAGCGCCCTTACGTCTGATCGTGGCGTTGGCGGCCCTGGGTAGCGTGGCGATGGTCGGGCTGGCGGTTTTCCAAGCCAACCGGATGGGCCGGATCATCGCCTGGCTCAACCCGTCGGAATACGACCTGTCGTATAACTTCCAAGCCAACCACGGTCTCTACGCCTTGGCCTCGGGCGGATTTTGGGGGCTCGGCCTGGGCGCCAGTAAACAGAAGTGGGCCGGTCTGATGTCGACCGGCTACACCGACTACATCGTCGCCATCATCGGCGAAGAACTCGGCCTGGCCGGAACCCTCATGGTGCTGATTTTGTTCGTCGCCTTGGCCTACGCCGGTGTCCGGGTGGCGGCCCGCAGCCGGGATAGTTTCACGCGCCTGGTGGTGACTGGTGTCACCAGCTGGTTCGTCATCCAGGCGCTGGTCAACATCGCCGTCGTCTTCCGCTGTCTGCCAGTCCTCG
>JAISGZ010000245.1 GCA_031262845.1 Propionibacteriaceae bacterium
TGAACGGACCTGTTTCCGGGGCCGTCAGCGTCAGCCAATCGTGATCCTCTGCCTGACTGAAATAGCCGCTGATGGTGGGCGTTGCCGTCAGATCCCAGCTTCGGCCGGCGGCGGCCTGATTGGGATAGTCATCGGCCACACTGGGCAGCGTCGGCTGGTACTGCGGATCGGTGGTGATCACGACGGTGGCGTTGGCGTCAGCCCGGGTCACGTGGACCCGGAAATTCCCACTGACGGCCGCCAGACTGTCACCCGGCGCAAAGGCCGAAGGCCCGTTGATCGTCGTCGTGCCGGGTTTCAGCAAGGTGCTGTCGGTCATTTCCGCTACGCCACTGTTGGTCTCGGGATCGTCGGCTTGATGCAACCGGTGAATGACCACGCCACCAGCCGTCGGCAGGTATTGCAAGCCATACTCCCGCACGGCGCCACTGGCGGCGTGATCACGAATGGTCACGGTCTGACGGCCGGCGGCGCCCTGGTTGGGGCCGGGAATGAGTTGATACGACATCGTCAGCTGGGTTTGGCCGGTGATGTCCAGGGCCGTCGTCTGAGTGCTACCGAGCAGGCCCAAGCGGTACTTCTGACCGCTCGTCAAACCGAAACTGGGGTGGGAATTCGCCATCATATTGGTCAGGTCGCCGTACTCTGTCCAGCTGCACTGGCTCGTCAGGTCGCTGACACCGGCCGGACAGGTGGCGCCAGCGGTGTGTTGAAGCCCGAAATTATGTCCCAGTTCGTGAATCAAATCCTGAGCTTGACGACCCGGCGCGATGGCTGAACCGGTCGGATCGACCGTCAGGACGACAATCTGCCCGTTGGCGCTGCCGACGCTGTAATAGGTCGAGCCACAGGCCCGGCTGTACGGCCGGATGATAAGGAGATGACTGGTGGCCGACTGTTGAGCGCGCCAGGCGGCATAGCTGTCATAACCCAAGGCCGCGGCCGCCCACTGAGCGGGCTGGCTGGTTGACCGGCCACAGATATTACCCGTGGTCACCACGGGAATCTGGTCATAGGCCGAAGTCGTGAAGGTCAACTGTTGGCCGGTCTGTTGAGTCCAGAAACCGATCGCTTGATCGACCAGCTGACGGTAGTCGTTGGCGTTGAGAACGGGTTGACCATCCGGTGACAGGAAAACCGTCGTGATCGGGTTCAGTCCCGCCCAACCGTTGACCTGGGCTCCGGCCGCTTCGACGATCCCGGGTTGGGCCGACGCGGCGGTCAGCGACCCGGCCTCGTTCTCCTGGCCAGTCAGCCCGTTGGAGGTCGCCAACTGGTAGTCAGGGTCGGGTTGGCCAACCGCGGCCGGCCCGGCGATGACGCTGCTAGCCAGCAGCGCCACGACCAGTCCGCCGGTAGCGAGAAAAGACCGTTGGGTGAGGAAATGCCGAGAAGAATTGACCGATGTCATGGGCCCGCCTTTGAACAGCAACGAGTTTTGCCGTGGCGCCAGGCCAGTTCACTGATCACTGGAACTTGCCGAGCGCCGGGTCGGCCAGGCGAACCGATCAATCGTCGGACCGCCCTCACGCCGTCAACAACGGACGTTCTTCACCGACCGTTTATACGGTACCAAGTGTTGTTTTGTTAGCGGTAAGCAGAGCTTTCTATGGCAAGCCTGTGGCTAGGTACAACAAAAGTGTGAGCAAAATTTTCCTAAAGCTGAACAAATATCCAGCAGCAGCGTCAGGGGCCCGTGCCCTGTCACTCCTGAAACAGCGTCTTCATTGGTGGGGGGCGGTGGCCGGCCCCACGGAAACGCCGTGACCGCCGCTAGTCGGCGCTGATCTCTTCATCCTCACGCGGCAACAGCTGACTCACCAGCGGCACGACTTCGGTGATCGACGGCAGGACCTGGCTCGGCCGGTAGGGGAAGTGGGCGATATCAGCTTCGGCGGTTGACCCGGTCAACACCAGGATGGTCCGCAAGCCGGCTTCCAGACCGGCGATGACGTCGGTGTCCATCCGGTCACCGACCATGACCGTGGTTTCCGAGTGAGCTTCAATCCGGTTGAGGGCGGTGCGCATCATCAGAGCGTTCGGCTTACCGACACAGTACGGTTGCCGTCCGGTGGCGGCCGAGATCAGAGCCGCCACGGCGCCGGTGGCGGGGATCGTACCATCGGGTGAAGGACCAGTCGGGTCGGGATTGGTGGCGATAAATCGAGCCCCGGCCTCGATGAAACGGATACCTTTGGCGATCGCCTCGAATGAATACGACCGGGTTTCGCCCAAGACCACGACGTCCGGGTCACGATCGTTGAGAACAAACCCTTTTTCGTAAATCGCGCTGGTCAACCCGGCTTCGCCGATGACGAAGAGGGTTTGGCCGGCCGCTTGGTCGGCTAAGAATTCGGCGGTGGCCAGGGCTGAAGTCCAGATTCGGTTTTCCGGAACGTCGATGCCACTGCGTAACAAGCGGGCCCGCAAATCCCTGGCCGTGAAAATCGAGTTGTTCGTCAGCACGATGTACGGCCGGCTGTAACGCTCCAGGGCGGCAATAAAATCAGCCGCTCCGGGGAGAACCGTCTCTTCGTGGACGAGCACCCCGTCCATATCGGTTAACCAACAAGCTACTGGGCGGTCCCATGTCATGGTCACAGCCTAGAGGTTGTCGCCTGTAGGTGGTTGGATGCCCTCGCCGACCATAAACAGAGCCAGCCCGGCGCGGACTGGTGTCCGGTCGCGTCTCAAGCTGCGTGTTGTTTGTGGTGGCCGGTGGGGTGGCTAGCAAAGCGGAGGAAGAGCCATCAGCCCGCTAAATCCGGCCGCCGCTGACGTGTCAGAGCCTCGGCCTGTTGCCGTCGCCACTGGGCGATCTTGGCGTGATCGCCCGACAACAACACGGCCGGGACGTCGAAACCACGCCAACTGGCCGGCTTGGTATACAACGGATATTCCAGCAACCCGTCCCACTGTGGTGAATGGGATTCTTCCAGCAGTGACTCCGGGTTACCGATGACACCGGGCAACAACCGGACAACCGCCTCGATGATGGCCAGGGCCGCCACCTCACCACCATTGACGACATAGTCACCCAGTGAGACCTCGACCACCTCGGCGAATTGGGCGGCGTACTGAGTGACCCGAGCGTCGATCCCCTCGTAGCGCCCACAAGCGAAGAACAAACGCTGGGCGCCGGCCCACTCGTGAGCCAAATGCTGACTGAACGGCAGCCCGGATGGTGAAGGCACGACCACGATGGTGCGGCCGTTCACCTGGGCCTCCACGCCTGGCGTAGTCGTAACCGGATCAGCGCTCATAGCCGTTGTCACTGGGTCGTCGCCTGAGACTGGTGATGAATTAAACAACAGCGCCTCACTCCCAGCCAGAGCTGGGCCAACGTCAACCGCCGTCGCTGGCTCGGAAGGTTTCTGTGCCACCGCCTCCGCCAGTGAATCAGGCATCGGCCCGTCCGGCCCCAACAACTCATCAAAACATTGGCCCCAGGGCTCGGGTTTCATGACCATCCCGGCACCACCGCCATAGGGTGTGTCATCGACCGAGCGATGGACATCCTGGGTCCATTGCCGCAGATCATGTATCCGCAGATCGACCAACCCGGCCGCCACCGCTTTACCCACCAAGGACAGTTGGAGCGGCGCGAAATACTCGGGAAAAATCGTCACCAGGTCGAGCCGCATCACGGAATCACGGTCGCTTCACTCTCAGCGGTCTCATCACTGGTGTCACCGACACCGTCGTCCGCCTCGACGATATCCGTCAGCAGCCCGGCCAGATCAGCCACCACGATCCGCCCGGAATCCAAGTCCACCTCAGGTACGAGGGCCTGGACGAAGGGCACGATCCGCTCTCCGGCCGCCGTGTCG
>JAISGZ010000091.1 GCA_031262845.1 Propionibacteriaceae bacterium
CCGAGATTTTGGATTTAGTGCCGTAGCCGAAATGGTCGAGCCAAAATCCCACACAACGCACCTCCGAGGCGGCGAGCTGACCGATGGGCTTGCCTGTCCGAAGTAGTGACCGTGTAACCGTCTAACCGTCTGAGCATCCGGTCAAAAGTTGGGCTGGACAGGAACTTCATCCGGAGTCCAGGGCCCACTTGCAGTCCCCACAATTAAGGATTGACCTAGGGCGTTCATCAATGGTCGGTGGTCGGGGGCGATCCCGGTTCCACTGTGACAGATCAGCTTGGGACTGCTAACGTCTGCCCTTGAGTCAGGAACCGATGGGAACCTGACGCCGAAGGGCCAGGGCGGTGATTGGCCTCCTGCGGGCGTTTCATTCAACCTATTTTTTAGGTTAATTCGGCCTCCTCCTCATTAGGTCTCCTCAATCTGTCTGACGTGACATTTGTCAGTCGTGACATTTGTCAGTCGTGACATTTGTCTGTCGTGACCACTAACTGGTGGTACCAAGCCGTTCAGGCTGGGGTAAGGAGATCTCCGTGCGTAGAGTCAACCAACGGTCAACCGCTCAGGCGGTTACGTCACCGCGATCCCGACGCCGGGGTTTCCGCTCGGTGGTGGCGCTAGTAGTAGTCGCCCTGGTTGGTCTGACAACGTCGCTGGTGTCGGTGGCGCCGTCGGCCACGGCTGAGGAAGTGACGACGACCCAAGGCCAGGAGTTTTGGTTGGCCTTCCAACCCAACGCTTCCGAGATTGGCGCTTCTCTCCAGCTCAACATCGCTGGCCAGGCTGGCGTGACCGGTCAGGTGACGATACCGGGTCTGGCCATCAGCCACGATTTCGCCATCACGGCGGAAGGGATCGCCGTCGTCGATCTGGAACTCGACGCTAAAACCAGTGAGTCAAACACCGGCCAAGTGGAGAACAAGGCCGTTCATGTCCAGGCGTCAGGTTCAGTTTCGGTTTATGGCATGAACCGGGCCCTACACTCGACCGATGCTTTTACGGCATACCCGGTGGGGGCGGCTGGGACGAGTTTCCGCCTGTTGGCGTACAACGGCGGCATTAGTCAAGATCAGGTGGCGGTAGTCGCCGTCGATCAGCCAGCTCAGGTAACGATTACTCTGCCGGGGGGCGAAAGCTATACCGAAACCGTCAGCCAAGGCCAGGTCTACAGCCTGTCCGCCGACAGCCTGACCGGCGCCCAGGTGACCTCTGATCAGCCGGTCAACGTCAGTAGTGGCAACCTATGCACGTATGTCCCGACCGGGGTGCCAGCCTGCGACCACCTGGTCGAGCAGATTCCACCGGTGTCAGCCTGGGGTCAGGAATACGTCACCTTCCCGCTGGTCGGACGGACCCAAGACACTTTCCGGATTCTGGCCGACCGTGATCACACGGTCGTGACGATCACCAAAACTACGCCGGAAACAGTCACTCTTCAGGCCGGAGAGTTCTACGAATTACTCTCGGGCGAACCGATGACGATTACGGCAACCGAACCGATCGAAGTTGCTCAATACTCGAACGGCCAGATGTTCGACAATGTTTTGTCTGATCCCTTCATGGTTATCGTCCAGCCTCAGGACCAAGGTCTGATGGAGAGTACCTTTGCCGCGCCGACTACGGGCTTCAGGAGCAACTTCGTCAACGTCAGCGTGACCACAGCCGACCGTGACAGTGTCCGGCTCGATGGGCAGCCGGTGCCGGCGACGGCCTGGGTCGAGATTCCTGGTTCCGATTTCTCCGGCGCCGGTCTGGCTGTGGAGGCAGGGAATCACCACATCACGGCTGACGTTCCAATCCAAACTATCGTTTACGGCTTTGATTATGCCGATTCCTACGGTTACCCTGGTGGTGGCCGGATGGCCCGGATCGCCGACATCGTCAGTTTGACTGTCGATCCGGAGACTGCCGGCGGCCCGGTGGGCCAGGAACTGTGTGTCACGGCGACTTTGCTCGACGAAGACGGTGTCGGGGTCGCGGGCGCCAACCTGGCGGCCGCCCTGACCGGCGTCGTCACCGATACTCAGACTGTCGTGACCGGCGCCGATGGGCGGGCTGACATCTGCCAGACGGTGAACGTTGGTGGGGCGGCGACGCTGACCGTGACCCAGGGCGACTTGACCGATACCGCCACTCTGACCTGGCACGAACAGGTTGTGGCGGTTCGGTACGTGGACGACGACGCGGCTGGCGCGGTCGTGACGCCCGTCGGCGGGACACCAACCGAATTGTCCGGCCAGTCCGGCGCCGCTGTCGGCTTCACGACCGCTTCAGCTCAGGCCGGAGTGCCGGCTGGCTACGACTTTGTCGGCCTGGACAATGTCGAATTTTTCGACACCGACGCCGCCCAGACTCAGACCATCACGATCCATCTGCGGCACCATCACACCGTGACAACCCTGGAGACCCAGCGTGTTATCCGCTACACCGGGGCCGGCGCCCAAACGCCGACCGAGGTCGTGCAGACGCAGGCCTGGCAGGTCGATACCGACCACGCGACCGGTGTCGTCACCTACAGCACCGAACAGGGTTACGCGGCGGTTGATTCCCCGACTTTGGCCGGCTACGTGGCCGGGCTGACTCGGGTGGCGGCGACCGATCCGGTGCTGGCGACTCAACAAGCGCCCGCCAATACGGTTGTCGAGGTGGCTTACGCGCCGCCGATCGCCGATACCGGCAGCAACCTGGAACCGATCCTGATCGGTCTGGCGGCCGGCCTGTTCCTGTGTGCCGGGGTCCTGTTACTGGTCAACGATCAGCGGCGCCAACTGCGGATTTAGGTCGAGCTCTATCCGTTAGCGCACTGGCCCCAACCAGCGTGGCCTCGTCTGGCGATAAGCCTCGTAGTCAGAGCCGAACTGGTCGGCTAGGTGGGCTTCTTCGTAGGGGATTTGAACCCGGTCGAGGATGAGCCAGACGAGACCGGCCAGCAATCCCGCCAGCGGGTTGCGGCGAGCCACCGCCTGGGTCACAAGAAGACCGACCAGGGCGACGTACATCGGATTGCGGCTGATCCGGAACGGGCCGTCGCTCAGGAGCGCGGCCGACGGGCGCTTAACTCGTGGATCAACCGTGGTCCGGGCGCGCCGCATGGCCAGGAAACTGGCCAGCCAGAGCCCGCCACTGAGTCCGCCGATCACGCCCGCCACCAGCGTCGAACCGCGGCGCAGCGGCCGGCCGCGGGACATCA
>JAISGZ010000094.1 GCA_031262845.1 Propionibacteriaceae bacterium
AATCGCTCAGCGTCGTGTCCTGGGGCGTCGAGTCATCTTGGGTCACGAGTTTGTCCCTCCACCGAAAATTTTCAGAATCAACTGACCGATACCCAGATCCAGCAAGCTGACCAAAGCGATCATGAATAACACAAAAATCAACACCACAATGAAGTACTGACGCAGCTGAGCCCCGGTCGGCCAAACCACTTTCTTCAGCTCTTGAATCGACTGGTTGACGAACATCACCGGCGTGGTCCGGTCGCTGTCCTGGTGAGCGGTGGCTTCTTTTCGGCTCCGGGTCGGGCGGTTCTTGCGGGCCGCTTCAACCGTTGCCGAAGCACTGACGGCCGCCGAATCGCCAGCCTGATTTGATTTCCGGACCGGCCGGGTTGAGCGAGCCCCGATCGCTTCGGCTTCGGCCGCGGCTAATTCGTCGGCGTCATCAATCGTCGGCTCTGACGTCAGTTCTTCAGCCGTCTCATCACTGTCGGCAGCCGATAATTCCGCCTTCTCGGCGTCATCATCGGGCAAGACCGCGAACGGCTCGGGATCGCGCAGCTCGGCCCCTAACTGATCACCGGGTGGTTCAACCTCTTCCGGTGAACCAACTGTCACCGGCTCGGCCGAATCATCACTGGAATCATCACCGGGAGCGAAGTAACCGGGGGTTGCCGCCTGTGACGGTGTCTGAGCCGACTCGCTTGCGGGCCCAGACAGCGGCTCATCGGGGGTACCCGCTGACTGAGGATCGTCCGCCGGGGTGTCTTTCGCCACTACCAGTCCTTACATCACACGACCCACTGTCGCGGGTCTGAGGGCCTGAGCGAATCACCACTCAGGCCACGCTGCGCAGGGCACGAGGGACTTGAACCCCCAACCTGCGGTTTTGGAGACCGCTGCTCTGCCAATTGAGCTAGTGCCCTTCACGGTCCTTGGACCCGCCCTCAGGCACGGTACAACCAAGGTCACAAAGACCACGGCCGCACAGTCTACGAGTTTTGTCCAAGCTAGTCGAACTGACCAGCCGAGTTCGGTGATTTCTCGGCGCGGCGACCAGCTATCAGACCAGTTGGCAGGCACGATGGGCCCATGCGAGCCTTCCTGAGCGCCACCCTAGCAGCCACCGGTTTATTGTTGGCCGGTTGCGCGACGGTCGCCCCTAACACCTCATTACCGGCTACCTCCTCAGCTTCGGCCACCGCCTCCAGCGCTTCCGCTTTGTCGGAAAAACCCGTCACCCTGAAAGCCGGCCAACCGGTCGATTTGTCCGCCACCCGGGGTCTGGTCAAGGCCACCGTCACGATCGACTCGGTGACCTTGGGCGCCACCTGCGCCTCAGCCGAGGAAACACCCCAACTGGGCCAGTTCGTGGCCGTCCACCTGACGGCTGTCCAAGGCCAGGACCCGACCTTTGAGATGGCCACTTACGAATGGCTCGTGGTCGGCGTCGATGGGGTTGAACATGACGCCCGGGCCACGGTCGTGACCGGCCGGTGTGTTCCTGAAGCCGAACGGCTGACGAATCAATACGACACCACCGGTCGGGTCACCGGCACCGTGCTGCTTGACGCCCCGGTGGCTCTGAGCCGGATCTTGGTGCGGAATCCGCTGGCCGTGCCGCCGGTCACGATCACCATTGAATTACCGCCCCCGGGCTAGTGCTCTGTGGCGTCGAGAATGGCCTATTCACGACCGTCGGTTCGTCATCGCCTGCTGCGGGCCGCTATCGCCGGGCTCTTGGTCTGGTCGTTGGCGGCCTGTGCTCACGATCCCAACCAACCGGCCCGGGGCCAGCCCTCAGCCGACCCGGTGGTGGCCAGTTTGGCGACCGGTTTATCAGTCGGTGAAATGTCCGACGTGGTCTTCGCCGACGGTCCAGCCGATCCGACCGCTGAGATCGAAGCCAGCGGTCTGCCTTTGGATGAGGTCCAGCCGAGCGTGACGGCCGGACCCGTGACCTACGCCGATGACCGGGTGACGGCCACCAGCAGTATCCGTTACCAGTGGCCCTTCCGATCCGGTGACTGGTCCTACGAGACCACGGTGAACTTGCGCTACGACGGCCACCAGTGGTTGGTGACCTGGTCCCCGAGCCTGATCCACCCCCGGCTGGAGGCCGGCGATCGCTTGGTTCACCAGCGTCTGGCGGCCGACCGGGCCGGTATTACTGGTGACGGTGGCCAGGCCGTGGTCGAGCGGACGACCCAGGTCCGGGTCGGAATCGATAAAACCTTGATCGAGGCTTCTCAGTGGGCCACCGCCGCGGCCGCCTTGGCCGGGCGGCTTCAACTCGACGCCTCGGCTTACACCGAGCGGGTCCTGGCCACTGGCCCCCAGGCTTTCGTGGCCGGGGCGACTTTCCGCCAAGCCGATGTGCCCGACATCTTGGATATTCCTGGCGCTCGCGGGGTCGCCGAGACGGCCCTGTTACCCGTCGCCGACGGCCTGTTGACCGAGGTTCTCGGGACCGTCCGCGAGGCCACGGCCGAAGACATCGAACAGTCCGATGGTTTACTTTCGGCCGGTGATCTGGTCGGCACCGGTGGTCTCCAACGCACCTTCGACGAACAGTTGCGGGGTGTGCCTGGCGATCTGATCTACATCGCGCCCCGTGACCGGGCTGTCACCGAACCGGCCGCTGACATGATCGTGTACAGCGCTGCCGCCGTCGCCGGCACTCCACTGGCGACCAGTTTCGACGTCACGGCCCAGCTTCGGGCTGAGGCGGCGCTGGCGAATCTCGGCCAGCCGGCCGCCGCAGTCTTGATCCGGCCGTCCGACGGCGCTCTCTTGGCGGCCGCCGTCTCACCCCAAGCCGACGGTTACCCGGAAGCCACCCTCAACCACTTCGCACCCGGCTCAACCTTCAAGATCGTCACTTCACTGGCTTTGCTCCGCCACGGTTACACCGCCGACACCCTGGTCGAGTGTTCGACGCCCAACGCCCGCGATGGGCTGCCGATCAGTAACTACTCCGGCTACCCGCCGGCCTACACCGGCCCGATCCGGCTCTCGACCGCGGTCGCCCAATCGTGCAATACGGCTTTCGCCAATCAGGTCGGCCGACTACAAGCCGGCGACTTACAAGCCGCGGCCGCCTCCCTGGGCGCCGGGGTTGACTACGACGCCGGTGGCCTGCTCTACGGCACGGTGCCGATTCCCGACTCCGAAGCCATGCAGGCGCAGATGACCATCGGCCAAGGTGGTGTCCTGATGTCCCCGGTGGCGATGGCTGGTGTCATCGCTTCGATCGCGGCCGGTCAGACGGTGGTGCCGTGGATGGTCGACTCACTGAGGCCCCAGAGCACGGCCGCACCGTTGACGGCCGACGAAGCCGCCCAACTGCGGATCATGTTGGTCGAGACCGTTAACAACGGTTTGGTGAGTTTGCTCCAAGGCGTCGCCGTCGGCGCCAAGTCTGGCACCGCTGAGTACGGCCAAGGCGATCCGCTGCCCACCCACGCCTGGATGATCGCCTACGGCGACTCGGATCGGGCGGCCGCCGTCTGGGTCAAGGACGGCAGTGGGACGTTCACCGCCGGGCCGATTATTCAAGCTCTCCTGGGTTAAGCTGGGACCTGTCTTTCCCCCCACGGTGGCCAGCCTCTGGTGCTCAGTCGTGCCCAAAAAGGGTGCAACTCTGCCCAAGCCTGGCTGCGAAATTCTGTCTTTCACGAGGTAAGTGATGGTTGATTATTCAGGCTTGAACCGCGGAGAACGGCGATGAAGGCGGTTCCGGCGGAAGTTGATTTGCCGACGCCGCCACGCCGGCGGTTGCTCACGGTGGCCCTCATCATCATGTGGGGCGGGCCCTTACTGTGTCTGATTGGCCTGGTCGCTCTGGCCAGCGGCCTGACCGACACCCACACGGTCAGCGGAACCGAACCGACGCCACTGGGGCTACAACCTGATCGGACCTACGTCGTTCTCAGCGGCCAGACCGATCCACTCCAGTGCCAGGTGGAGTTGGAAGATCAACCGGCGCTCGATGTGCGTCCGACGACGGTGTCGATTTTGACTTG
>JAISGZ010000157.1 GCA_031262845.1 Propionibacteriaceae bacterium
GGTCGAGTGAGGTCAACAACTGGCTGGCCGACGTGTCGAGGGCAACCTGGAGGGCCACCGCTGAGCGGCGGGAGGCGGCTTCCAACTCCCGGTCGGGTTCGCTGATGGCCCACGACAGCGGCCGGACGCCTCGCTGAAGTCGTTCGCTGACGGCCAGCACCCGGTTGGCTTCCTGAGCCAGATGGCTGGCCAGGTGGGCTCTGGTCCAACCAGGCAGACGAGACGGAGCTTGCCATTCATCGTCCGACAAACCGATCGTGTCACCGAGCAGAGTCTGGGTTGAACTGACGAGTTGTAGGCGCAGTTCCTGGGGACGTCCTCCGTCGAAGAGATAGTCTTCGATCACGGGTGTACCCTACACGGCCGCCCGAGGTCACGGAAGAGCCCTCGGGCTGGCCCGACAGCCAGCTGGGAATCTGCCAGTGGCCAGGTCGGACGAGATCGGGGACGCTGTCAGGGAACAGCCGATCAGAACCAATAATCGAACAAATGTTCGATTGAGCCGCGCGTCTCAAGCTCAACGGAGGTGAACGATTTTAAGATGCTGTCTGTGCAAAATCGTCTGATCGTTCGGGGCGCTCGGGAACATAACCTGGCTAACGTCTCGCTGGATCTCCCGCGGGACCAGCTCATTGTTTTCACCGGCCTATCCGGCTCCGGCAAATCGTCGTTGGCTTTCGACACGATCTTCGCCGAAGGCCAGCGACGTTACGTCGAATCGTTGTCGGCTTACGCCCGGATGTTCATCGGTCAGATGGACAAACCGGCGGTTGACTTCATCGAAGGCCTGTCGCCGGCGGTTTCGATCGACCAGAAATCAACTTCTCGCAACCCGCGTTCGACGGTCGGCACGATCACCGAGGTGTACGACTACTTGCGACTGTTGTTCGCCCGCGTCGGTCTGCCTCACTGCCCGGTCTGTGGTGCTGTCATCACTCGTCAGTCGGTGCAACAGATCACCGACCGGCTGCTCGACCTGCCGGTCGGAACCCGGTTCCAAGTCTTGGCGCCGGTCGTGGCCGGACGAAAAGGTGAATACAAAGACTTGTTCACCGAACTGATCAGCCAGGGCTACGCCCGGGTCAGAGTCGATGGCACGATCTATCCGTTGTCGGAGTTACCGACGCTCAATAAGCAGCAAAAACACTCGATTGATGTCGTGGTCGATCGGCTGCAGGCCAAACCGGAAGCGAAACAGCGCATCACCGATTCCGTCGAAACCGCTCTCGGGCTGACCGGGGGCGTTTTGGCCGTGGACTTTGTCGATCAACCGGCCGGCAGCCCGGAACGGGAGAAGCGGTACTCGCAGAATTGGGCCTGCCCGAACGGCCACGATGTCCAACTCGATGAGTTGGAACCGCGCCAGTTTTCTTTCAACGCCCCCTGGGGGGCCTGTCCGGCCTGTTCGGGTTTGGGTGTGTCGATGGAAGTCGACCTCGATTTGGTCATCCCGGACGACTCCAAAACCCTGGCTGACAAAGCCATCGCGCTCTGGACTACCCCGACGACCTGGGGCTACTACCGATCCTTGTTGACGGCCTTGGCGGAAACCGAAGGCTTTTCCATGGATACGCCGTGGTCGGTGCTGCCGAAACGAGTCCGCCAACTGCTCCTCAACGGTGTCGAAGACCAGGTCCGGGTCAACTACCGCAACCGATTCGGCCGGACACGGACCTGGACGGCTCATTGGGAAGGCATCATCCCTCACGTCAAAAGGCGTCACGCCGAAGCCGATTCGGAAGCCATGCGTGAGCGTTACGCCGGCTATATGCACGAGGTGCCGTGTTCGGTCTGTCACGGCAGCCGGCTGAAACCGGAATCGCTGGCGGTCACCGTCGATGGGCTGAACATCGCCGAAGTGGCGGCTCTGTCGATCGATCAGGCCTTGGACTACGTCAATGGGCTGAGCCTGACCGAGCGCCAACAGAAGATCGCCGAACGGGTCCTGAAAGAGGTCAAGGAGCGGTTGCGTTTCTTGGTCGATGTCGGCTTGCACTATTTGACCCTGGCCCGAGCAGCCGGGTCGTTGTCGGGTGGCGAAGCCCAGCGAATTCGTTTGGCGACCCAAATCGGTTCGGGGCTGATGGGCGTGCTCTATGTCCTCGACGAGCCGTCGATCGGCCTTCACCAGCGTGATAACCAGCGGTTGATCGAGACCCTGCTCCGGCTGCGCGATCTCGGTAACACGTTGATCGTGGTCGAACACGATGAGGACACGATCCGGGCGGCCGACTGGATCGTCGACATTGGTCCCCGGGCCGGCGAACATGGTGGCCAAATCGTCTACAGCGGTCCGCTGCCCGGTCTGTTGGAGACGCCCGATTCCCTGACCGGGGCCTATCTGACCGGTCACCGCTCGATTCCGTTGCCGGCCAGCCGGCGGCCACCGGGTCACCGCCACCTGACCGTGGTTGGGGCGACCGAGAACAATTTGCGCAACGTCGACGTGGTCTTTCCCTTGGGGCTGTTCATCGCCGTCACCGGGGTCTCTGGGTCGGGCAAATCATCGCTCGTCAACGCGATTGTCTACCGGGCCCTGGCGAAACAGATTTACCACGCCAAAGCGGTCCCGGGGAAGCACCGCCGAATCGAGGGTTTGGACGAGATCGACAAGGTGATTCACGTCGATCAGTCGCCGATCGGCCGGACGCCGCGATCCAACCCGGCGACCTACACCGGGGTCTTCGACCGGATTCGGAAACTCTTCGCCGAAACCCCGGAAGCCAAAGTCCGGGGTTATCAGCCGGGCCGTTTTTCGTTCAACGTCAAGGGTGGCCGGTGCGAGAACTGTTCGGGTGACGGCACGATCCGGATCGAGATGAACTTCTTACCCGATGTTTACGTACCATGTGAGGTTTGCCACGGCGCTCGCTACAACCGGGAGACCTTGGAAGTCCACTACAAAGGTTTGTCGATTGCCGACGTCCTCGATTTACCGATTGAGCAGGCAGCCGAGTTCTTCGCTCCGTTTCAGGCCATTTCCCGCTATCTCACGACCTTGGTCGAAGTCGGGTTGGGTTACGTTCGGCTCGGCCAAGCCGCGACCACCCTGTCCGGGGGTGAGGCCCAGCGGGTCAAGCTGGCGGCCGAACTCCAGAAACGCTCGACCGGGCGCACCTTGTACGTCTTGGACGAGCCGACCACCGGTCTGCACTTTGAGGACATCCGGAAACTCTTGACGGTCCTGACTCGGTTGGTCGATCAGGGCAACAGTGTCATTGTCATCGAACACAACCTCGATGTCATCAAGACCGCCGATTGGGTGATTGACCTCGGGCCCGAAGGTGGTTCCGGGGGCGGCCTGGTGGTGGCTCAGGGGACACCGGAGACCGTGGCCCAGACAGCCGGTTCGTACACCGGTCAGTTCCTGACTCCAATCCTCCAGGGACGGACCGTGCCGGTGGCCGAGCCGCTGCCCGACTTAGCGGCGGCCGAGCCGGCGGCGCCCAAGAAAGCGAAGACCACGAAGGCGGCTGCGAGTAAAAAGCCGCGGAAGTCCGCTCGTGGCTGATCCGGCGACCTATCGACCGGCTACGGGGGAGATTCCCACCGGGCCTGGCGTTTATCGCTTCATCGACGCTCAAGGCGTCGTCATCTACGTCGGCAAGGCGATCTCATTACGGTCCCGGTTGAGTTCGTATTTCGCCGATCCGGCCGGATTACACCACCGGACCCGGACCATGGTCTTCACGGCCGTCAAGGTCGAATGGACCCAGGTCCGCAATGAGTTGGAAGCCCTCCAACTCGAATACACCTGGATCAAACAATTCGACCCTCGGTTCAACGTCAAATACCGGGATGACAAGAGCTATCCCTGGCTGGCGGTGACCTGGTCGGAGGAATTCCCGCGGGCCTACGTCGGGCGGGGAGCCAAGAGACGGGGATGGCGCTATTTCGGTCCTTACGGCCAGGCTTGGGCGATTCGGGACTCGGTCGACTCCCTGCTGACGGTGTTCCCGATCCGGACCTGCTCGCAGGGGGTTTTCCGGACTGCCCAAGGTCAGGGCCGGCCCTGTCTCATGGGCTATATCGGTAAGTGTTCGGCCCCCTGCGTCGGCCGCATCGACGCCGCTAATCACCGTCAGATCGTGTCCGATTTTTGTGATGTCATGGCCGGCCGGATCACGCCTTATCTGAGGCGTTTCGAGAATGCCATGGCGGCAGCGGCCGAGACTCAGGAATACGAACAGGCGGCCCGCTGGCGGGATCATCTCCAGGCCCTGACCAAGGTGGCGGAGCGGAATGCCGTCGTCTTGCCCGATGGCACGTCGGCCGACGTCATCGCATTGGCCGTCGACCCCTTGGAAGTAGCGGTCCAGTTGTTCACGGTCCGGGACGGCCGGATTGTCGGTGAGCGGGGCTGGGTGGCGGATCGGGCTGATGACACCGCCGAAGCCGGTTTGATCGAGGCCTTCTGCCTCCAAATCTACGCCGACCAGGTGTCGGCTGATTTGGAATCAGCCGAGCGCCGCCGTGTCATTCCGGCCGAGATTCTGGTGCCTCAACTCCCCGCCAGTCATGATGAGTTGGCCGAGTTGCTGGCCAGTGAACGGACCGGTCCGGTCCGGATTCGGACCCCACGGCGAGGCGCCAAGCGCGACTTGTTGGCCACGGCCGAGAAGAATGCCGCCGATTTGCTGACCCGCCATAAGACTCGGCGGGCTTCCGACCTGACGACTCGGAATCGAGCCCTCCAAGAAATTCAGGAGGCTCTGGGTTTGCCGGTCGCACCCTTGCGGATCGAGTGTTACGACATTTCGCATCTCATGGGAACCGACGTCGTCGCTTCCATGGTGGTGTTCGAGGATGGGTTGGCGCGCAAATCGGAGTATCGGCGTTTCCTGGTCCGGTCGGTGGCTTCGAACGACGTCGGGGCGATGCGAGAAGTGCTGACCCGGCGGTTCAAACGGCTGCGCGAAGAGCAGGCCTTGCTGCGGGCCAGCCGCTTGGCTGAAGACGCTCCGACTACCGCTAGTCAGGCTCCGGAGTCATCGTCGGCTCCGCCGTTGGCGGATCTCGACCCGGTCGATCCGACGGCGGGGCTGATCGACGCCACCACCCGGCAGGCCAAACGCTTCGCTTATCCACCGGCTCTGATCGTGGTTGATGGCGGTGCCCCCCAAGTGGCGGCCGCCCAGAGCGTGCTCAACGATCTCGGGGTGACCGATGTCGCCCTGTGTGGCCTGGCCAAGCGGCTGGAAGAAGTCTGGTTGCCGGGGGAGGACTACCCGCTGATTTTGCCCCGCACGTCGGAGGGGATGTATCTCCTCCAGCGGGTGCGCGATGAAGCCCATCGCTTCGCCATTACCTACCACCGTCAGCGGCGGGGCCGGTCGATGTTGGAATCCTTGCTCGACGCCGTGCCAGGGTTGGGCGAAGTTCGGCGCAAAGCTCTCCTGCGC
>JAISGZ010000199.1 GCA_031262845.1 Propionibacteriaceae bacterium
GTCGGCTGAGAGAAATCTCCCGCCAACACCATGGTCTTGTCCGTCATCGGACGAACCTCCTCAATGAGCCATCACAAGACATTTTGCAGGAGCAAAACTAGGCTCAGCCTAGCGTTCCAACCGTCCTTTCCCGGTGGGCGCCCACAGTGAGAGCAGATCGGGTTCTGGAAGGTGCGGCGTGGCGGCGGGTTCGACTCAGTGTTTTCCGGGTTCACACCTCGGGGGTCGGTAGTGCCGTCAAAACCGTCGGACACGGCGAACTAAGCCGGTTTTATATTTCGGAGGCCGGTAGCGCCACTTCACTGACAGGTAGCGGTTCCCCAGCGCTCGTTTCTTCAGGAGCGGGGTCATCAGGAAATCGGCGCAGCACGAGTATTTGGTCACCACCCACAGGCCAGTTGTGATTGAGGTAGCTCCACAACGCCGGACAGTCATACCAATCGGTAGGTGCGGGCGGGTTCCACTTTCCTGCCACCTCGCAGCTATCTGGCCAGGATGAATGGTCACAGGCCTGGTCCGGATAGTCATTCGTTCGCGGCCAAGGGGCAAACAACGCAATACCCGCTTGAGTTCCCGTCACCGCCATCCCGTAACGGATACCGTCATAGCCCCGTTCAAGCATGAGCCGGGCGATGGCGTTACTTTCTGTTCTATCAGCGTCTAACAACTGCCGGTCTTGGGGCGTGAGATCGACACACTCAGGGACCTCGCCAAAATCGTTGGGTTCCACCCAGATCGCGTATTGAACTTGAGAAGCCAGAAAGCTTAAGGTCACAATTGGTTGACGCCCCAAAACTTCGGCCCAGCAATCCAGTGGGCTCTCACCTAAATACAGCGCTCCGTAATCTGGGAAGCAATCGGTTTCCGGGTCATCGGGAGGACCTGGGTCATATCGTCCTCGATTGTCATCGAAGTGGGAGTAATGATAAGGATGGGCATATTTTTTCCCCGTGATCCGGTAGTACTCCCCTTTCATTGGCAGTGGAAGAAGGTGACCACTATCCAGCACGGACTTCACGCGCTGCCACATAGGACCGTGAGCTTCACTTGGGTTGAAGTTTTGCCAAAGCCTTTGCCCCTTCAACTGTTCTTCAAACCAGGGCTCGTCGCGTCCTCGAGCCAAGTTAGCACGCACATAAACTGCTAATTTCCAGCCTGACAGCGGGTGTTTCGTTGGGTCACTACTCTTAACGAGACCATCGAGCACGTATCTCACGACCGGTTTCATCCGGTCAAGCGGCTCTGCTCCAGACGCAACGCCTTTTGCCTCGTCAAACTGAAAAACCGGATACTTTATCTCTCCATCCCAGTCTTTAAGTGATATGACACTCAGAGACTGAGACCATTGTTGGAGTTGATTGTGTCTTTTCTCCAAGTCATCCCCGGGAAGAAGTTCACCGAACAGCTCGACCACGGTTTCATTCTCGGACAAGAACTCTTCATTCTCCAGGAGCAAAACTGGATCACGATCGATAACTGAGCCATCAAGGGCTCTGTCCATAGGCCACTGCAACCCTAAAATATTCCCACGGTTGGCTTCTCTGAGGGCATCTCTGATTTTGATATCCCAGTCCTCAGTGCTCGATGAAGCTATCGGCCTCAAGCACCGCCTAACCGCCGCGATGAGTTCCACTGATTGTTCATAGAACAGTCTTCGGCAAGCTTCTTCGACGGGCGGTGGAATAATACTTTCAGCTAGTCCCAGCGAATTATCCTGGGATAGCTCGCAACAATTTAATGTGACGTGCCATTGCTTTTTTACAGTGACCGCTGAAGTTTTGATAAGACCATCTACGGCCGCTAATAGTCGAGCCAGTTGAATGATATTTCCTCGGGTTAGGTGATACTCCTCATCAGTGTCGTCGACTTGAGTCCGGTAACTATCCCACCACGGCCGAACCGTCTCTTCATAATACCGGCGTAGTGCATCACAATGAGCGCACAGACGTTGAGAGATCTTCGTGAACTGAACGTCATTCAATAATACCAGCACACCAGCTAAATCGCCCAGGTCTTCAACCGTTGTAAGGGTCCGACGCAACAGGTTTGGCGTCCATTCATTAAAGTTTGGAACTCTTCCCATAGGCGGCATAGACGGCACAAAACTCACCTTATATCAAAAAAGCACAGAAAAACAACTACGCTCGATCAATTAATCCATGTTATCCAGACCCGACCCTCACCGCCATCCGCGTTTTACCAAATGCGGAAAAATTACCTTCGAGGCCAGCAATAATTGGTTGGGCATTTTCACCGCAGCGATAGCCACGGACGCTGAGTAACTGTCCAGTCGATGAGTCAGCTCGAAGTCTAAGGACAGGCACGGCATGTCCCAGATCGTTTAATACATCGAGCATCAGTGAAACGGTATTACGCCAAGTTGAATTGGTAACCTGATTTGTCGCGGCGAAGTCACCAGAGACTTTGAGCTGCTCTACTAACTCATCTAAAGTAAGAAATTTTGGTTTTCCCTCGTCACCATTAGTCGTTTCGCGCTTAGGCAACCAATTCTGAGAAAAAACGGGATAGCAAAGATCGTCTCCGACGCCGAAGATATCTTCGCCAGCCAGCCACTCCTCGCCTTCAGGAAAAATAAAGCTGGGATTCAACAACTCAACGAGATCAGACGGTGATTTTTCACGGCAGCCAGGGAGATTAAATAAAAACCGTAGATTATCGGGGATGATAATGCTTTCCAAACGTTCAGACATCGCCACAGAAGTGAATTGACTATCTTCTATCAAGGCTTGCCCAAACAGTTCTAGAGCAGTTCTTTCATTAAACAACTGGAGAAAAATCCGCCCCAAAAGATAGCTCATCAAAGCCAGGGCTGGACCAAGCTTACGTCTCAACCCTTTTTCAATTTTATCAAAACTGTCTTTCGTCGCGCTGCCAACTAATATTTTCAGTTGATCATTATTGATGAGTTTAACCCGTAACAGCCATTCGGCTACAGCCTCGACAGAAAGATTCTCCATAAGTACCAGCGGCACAAGCCGGAACCGCACCCGGTTTAACCCATCAGACATGGTGAAAAGCCTGAGCTTCACCACACTCACGAGATTAGCGGCGGGACCGAACCGGTCGACTAGTTCCCGCAAAAAATCATCACGCGGAAACAGCGTATAGTTACGCCCTCCGTCAGTCGCGATAGCCGCGTTAGTGACATTAGCGACCTCCCAAGATCCTTGAGAGCCCTCTGATCCTTTGATTAAGGTCTTAACGGCGCGATTCATCGTCTCGACAGATACCGAGGCTTCTTCGCTGATGGGAGCGTCAGCAAACAGTGGCGTGAGCGCACGAGCAAAGGCCCGCGTGTACTCGTCGTGTAAATGGGGATCCCCTTTGCCGAGCCACGTGGGCGACCCGTCACCATATTTGGGATAACCGTTGGGATCGGAATAGTCCAGAGCGACGCGAACACCTTGTTTACCGTCATGATCGGGCGTGACATCAAACTTCATGTTCTTTGCCAGTCTCAGTAAGGTCTTCTCCGACTGACCAGTCACTTTCGTATCATCAACTAGAAAAACGTTTCTTCCACCCGACCATTTGTCTGCCTCTTCCAAAGCCATAAAGCGGTCGGATAGAACTTGGCGATGCGGTGTTTGTTGAGGTGTCGGGACCACACCAGCCAGACGGAGAACGTGGTAAAACGTCGTTGCCCGCCGAGCTCCCAGGATCACAAGGTCGGATTGTCCAGCAGCCAAACTTTCTGTCGCCTCTCGAAAGAGACTCACTAGCCGGTCACGGGTGGGACGGCGAAAGGCCATCAGAGCCGACAAGGCGGCTTCCTGCTGGCGAGTCGTCCGGTTCCGCAGTTTTGACACATCCCCCGCAGTCGGGCGTGTCTTTGTGGACTTCACAACGCCTTCTTTCAGCCAAGGAACGTGATTCGCTGAGGTAAGGCATCGGGACGGACACACTTGCTGGCACGCTTCAACCCGGCCAACCGAGCGTTGCCATTCTCAACGAAAAATTGGGGGCAGTTTAGCAAGGGGCTTTTTTCTTGTCGACTTTGATGTCGCTTAATCTCGCCTGTGACAACTCCCTCAGACGTCTGATCTGAGACGCCCATCGTCTTAACCATTGGGCCGGGATCGGGTTGAGTGGCGAGCACTTTACCCTCCAGTTAAAAACTACACGTGCGGAATTACTTAAATGTAAGTTACTACTCATTACGATGGTTTTACGGATTTACACCGCGACACACCGCTTAGTCCTTCGGACCCAGGCAGTCAGGCCTGAAGACACTCTCCGGCATTTTTCACAAACAACCTCAAAAAATGCCGAACCATTCCGTGTCCTTGACGGACGTTAGTCATGTTTTAGTCAGTCAACCCGAGACCTGAACGTATTGTGATCGGAGTCTGTATCACCAACATCACCTACACCGGCGCAACGACAGAATCCGTCGGATCCTTCGTACGACCAAACAGGAGCCGGTCGATTGACACGGCACCGGCACCAAAGGCCACAAGTAGGAGGGACAGCAGAACCAGGACGGCGGCGTATTCGTAACCGTTGTTGGCGATGTGAAAGCCGTTCCACCAGTGAATCCACAGGATCGTCATGGTGAACTCAGCTGTCAAACAGGCGGCCACGATCCGGGTCAACAAGCCGAGCGCGATCAAGGCGCCACCACCGATTTCCAGCCCAACCGCACCCCAATAGAAAATCGACGGCCAGGGCAGCCCGATCGTGAAGAGCAGCGGCTCGTAATGCTGATAACCGTCCATCACCCGGGTCAAACCACGGACCATGAGACCAGCGCCGAAAACCAGTCGCACAATCAGCAGGATCAGCGATTGCATGACTTGACCGAATTTCCCCATGTCGTTCTTCCTCCCCCAGACAGCTTTGGCTTTCAGCCAACGTTGCCCCCACGCTACTGCGAACCAGCTTCACGACGCCTGAGGCTGGGCCAGTGTCGTTCTCTCTCCGTTCAAAGTCAAGGTGGTGCTACTCGACCAGGCTGGCATCCGGGATTTCAAGTTCATCGGCCATCTTGATCGGCTTCTTTTGATCGGGCAGGGAGTCATCAAAGTCCGGTTATGCAGACACTCGTTCGTAGAACCGGTCTTCCAAAGCACGCATCTGCGCTTCGACAGACTGGGCGATCAACGGGTCGTCTAGCTGAAGGCCGAATTCGACATTCTGAGTCTCAGCGCTCTTGGAGTAGTTAGCACTAGTCACCAACAGTATCCGGTGGTCGATGACCATGAACTTAGCGTGATTACGAACCCGCTGACCGTTGTTAAGCAGCCTGGTCCTCATGACGATGACCGGACTCAGCTCTCTGGCCATTTGCCGAGTGGTGGGTTTCCACGGTTGGAGATCGTCGTCAGCAACAGCTGTATCAACGTAAACCCGCACGGTGACTTCGGGCTGGGTCGCAACCTCGGCCAGGGCTGTCCACAACAAAGAGCTGCGTTGGAAGTTGTAGGTCGAGCACACAACGGACTCTCGAGCCGAACGCACGAGATGCTGGACTGACGACGTCACGTCACCTTGCTCAGTCGCGTTAAACGGGGCCGTCCAGATCGGTGTCAGCGAAGTCGCGTGGGCGTGGGCCCCGGCTATGGCACGGAGAAAGCCAACAGTAGCGTTACCACCCATATCCTCAGTGAGGTCAGCTAACAAGCGCCGGACCGTCACTCGCCGTTGCGAGGCCACCACATGGATAGCCTGCGACAACGTCGCCCCAACTGACAACCGATCAGCGAGACGGGACGCCTCCGTTCCAGTCAGAACTTCACCGAGTTGGTAGGCCGGATCAGCCGGTGACATGAGTATCAATCCTTGAAGAAAGCTAGCTCGGCATATTGACCTGGTAATGGCACGACGAAACGACGGTCGAGAAAGCGATTCGCTCCCTCACATGAGGTCTCCGATGCCATCACACAGCAGTGACAAGCCGCCCCGTGCAAGAAATCTTCCGGGTCTTTAGGGACACGCATCGCGCAGACTGGGTCTGATGAACAGCGGCGCATCGCGGTCAGAGTGGCGTTGACAATCTCAGCCAACCGCTCTGATTCACTCAGCGCCACCAGACCACCGAGAGTTCCGTCGGAGTCTGACGCCGTCGTACAGATGAGTACTCCAGCGGCGGCTGGCCGATCACGGGCAGCGTCTTTCGGCCAAGCATAGATACGTTCAGTCAGACTGGCTGCACCGTAACCCGATGACATGGCCAATTGCCGGATCACCCCATGCGCCAAAGTGTGAACTAGCCAGTAGCGCGGAGATGGCAACCGCAAATCTGGGTCAACGATTTTCGCTGTTTCAGAGAAGCGACGCTCAAAATTACGGTGATGAGCTTCCCGATGGGCTTCCCACAGCGACGATGCCTGGACCGTCTGCTCCCACTGTTCAACTACGTCTAAGTCCAGTTGGAGGAATATCCCTTCGCCACGATCCTCCGTGGCAGGCACCCACTGTGGTGCGCCCGACCGCACCAGCGGCACCAATCGACTGGTCCTATCGTTGGCCCGGTCCAGATCATCGATGCGTGTGAAACCAATGACAGCGTTCACTTTTCGCAACCGATTGACGGCCAATACTCTCGATACACCCTTGGGCATAAAAGGTGAGACGGGACGCGGAGACAGCGTCAGCTGGCTACGTGGTTCTTGGTCGAATTCCCGGGCCGGTTCGCGTTGCAGATATCGCCACTCGGGTACCAGTAGATCCACTGGTTCCCAAACGGCCCGTTTTTTGTCCTGCTCGGCTTGATCCACTGGGGATAGTGCGAGCTGAACTCGACTCTGTAACTGATTATCATCAAGCTCATCAAGACCAGAGCCCTTGCCATCGAGTAAGTCTCGAATCATTTCTAGGCTCGACGCATATTTTTCAAGCTTGTTACCCAAGATCGCCATCAAACGCTGGGCATCGTCGCGCAACTTCTCTTCTGGATTATCGCGTGGCATGTCGATGATCGACTGTAAGGCCGGAAACCACAGGTTGGACGCACCAACCAACATCAGCCGAGGTTCTTGATCGCAGCCATTTCGTTCAAAAGCATCTAAGTGTGGGAACCGGCCACGGCAACCTGGCAGTTTCGTTCGGCCCTGAGCCCCTTGAGCCTCAGCCATCGTTCGTCGTTGCCCGCAAGACGCGCACACGATGATGGCATTAGCGCCGCGGCCCCCACCGCGTTCTTCCATCTTCAGGATGGGATTCCTCGCCTTAGGACAAGGCTCACCTCGATGAACCCACCAGTCATAGGGGAACTCATCGAGATGCCCGTTCGGGCAGGCGATGAGATATCGCGCCGGAACTGTGGGCCGTGGCCTGGTTTTCTTTTTCCCTTGCCGAGCGTCTTGCCGCCGATCTGTCCGCCCACGGCCCGGACAATTCAGGTGCATGAAAACGGCTTCATCGGGCCGATACGGATGAGTGTTGCGATATCCCTCTTTGAAAGCGTAGATCGTTGCCAATCGGTCACAACCAGTGCAGCGCATCCATTGAGGGAAAACCCGTGCTGGAAGGCCAAGATCGGACCCCTCTTTCGAAAAGGTGTTAGTCGTAGGTTGCCACGGGAAAGGGCGCAGTTCTTTAACGGAGTGCCCCAGCAACAACTGGACGACTTCCAGAAGCCGAGGAGCATCAATAGACGGCGGCTGGCCGTCTCGACGGAATTGCCAGATTCGATCCCACGATTCCAGACCGGTAGGCATGATCGTGAAATGTGGCAGATCGATGATGGACCCAGGGCCGTAGGTGTACAACAGCGAAGACGGCCTGGCTGAACCGACTTTCGCATAGTTCTTCTTGGCTTGTTGTTCTTCCAACTGGTCACTGTCGCCCAGAGGATCAACTATGGTTTGTTCGTTATAGATCATTTCGCGTCCTCACCTTCTTGCGGCCGCCAAACCGGCGCATCATCGGGCTGCTGGTACCACAGCGCCTGGGGCTTCGGAGAGACGAGCAGGTTGATTTCGGGTTGTACTTCTCGCATCGAGTTGGCGACAACAAAAGGCGGCCCGTCCAGAGCGTTCGCAGAGGCGATAGTTGATTCCGCCGATCTCATCAGCGGCTCGTATTTTGTGGTTTCTCTGAATCGTTCT
>JAISGZ010000251.1 GCA_031262845.1 Propionibacteriaceae bacterium
AGGGCACCGGGGGGACTGAGTCCGCGGTAGGGGCCGTCGCTATCGGATCGACATCTGTAGCCGAGGTGGCAGAGAGCGCCGAGGTAGCTGAGGTCGCGGAGAGCGTCCCAGCGTTGGGATCAACACCGGACGCTGAACTGGCCGAAGCCATCGGGGCGGCGGAACTAGCCGAGGCGGCGTAACTGGCTGTGGCCTCCGGGGTGGCTGAAACGGCGGAGGCGACGGGCGGCGGTGCCATCAACGGTTCACCCGATGCGACAGAGGCGACGGGCGGCGGTGCCATCAGCGGCTCACCCGCCCCGACGGGTAAGGGCCATTCGGGAACGGGTGGCATCAGCGGCACGGGTGAGGGCGGAGCGATGGGGGCGAAGTCCGAGGCGGCCGCACTGACCGGCGGAGCGCTCGCCGGGCTGACCGGTGACTGGGCTGACGTGGTCAACAAGGCCGGCCGTTCGGTTGGCACGGTCAGTGGTTGCCACTGGCCGGCGGGCTCGTCGACCGCTGGGGCAACATCATCGGTCGTAGCCGCAGACGGTTCCACGGGAGCGGCCGATGTCACCGGAGCGGCCGATTCCGCCGATGTCACCGGGGCAGCCGATTCGACCGGGTCGCCAAATTCGATGGCGGCCCCGAATTCGATGGCGGCCCCGAATTCGGCCTTGGCGGGCGCCGCCATCGGCTCGTTTCGCCAAGCCAAACTGACCGACTGGGCTGATTCCGTCGTCCCCAGGGGAGACATGGGTACGACGGACCAGCCCGCCGCGGCCGACTGAGTCAAAGCCGCAGACTGTGACGAGGTGGCAGATTGAGCTGAAAGGGCGGACTGGGCGGAGGCGGCTGACTCGGCGGATTGAGAGGCAGCGGATTGAGCGGATTGAACGGAAGCGGTCGACCGACTGGCATTCGCCGTCTCGGCCGAAGCCGGCGACACGGCGGCAGCCGAAATCGCCGACCAGGCCGAACCGTCGGTGGCCGACTCGGGCGACGCGGCGAATAGGGGTGAGACCGGCGGCGCCCAGGCCAACTGCCCTTCCGGCAGCCACCGGACCTGATCATCGGTACAAAACAGCCGCGCCTGGCGATCGGCCGAGCTGACAAACCGGTCCTGTCGATCGGCCGTGGCCCGCCAATAGCCGAGACCGACGACGGCCCCCGAGACGCTCAGCCGACCGATTTCACCGGCTGGCACGGGCGTCCCGTCAGCCGTCAGCAGATAAATCTGGGCCTCGGACACCGGGTAGCCCAACTCGATTCGGGCCGGATCGACGACCGGACTGAAGGTGATCAAACCACTGCATTCGACCGGGCCGTATAACTGAACCAATAGCGCCGACGTGACAGCCCGCAAAGCCACCCAGGCCGCCACCGCTGGATCGTCCACCCGCAAAGCCACGACCGCCAGGTCACGCACCGGCGAAGTCTCGGCCGCGGCCAGCAGCAGCGGTCCCCAGTCGGCCCAGTCGCCGAGCACCACGGTCACCCGTTCGCGCTCGATCAGGGCGCCCAATGCCGCCGGCTCAGCCACCTCGGCCGGGTCCACCCAAACCACGTGCAAGCCGCGCAAGAGCGGCAGCAAGGTGTCGAGCACAAAGGTCACGTCGTGCGGTCCGGCCACGGCCAAGACGACGGGATCGGCGTGGTGGAACAAGAGATTGCCCGGCATCGGCGCCAACACGGTTTGAGCCAGCCCACCCTGCCCCAGCACCACGGCCGGCGCCGCTGGGGTCGCGGCGGCCGTCACCGGCATTGTCCAAACCGTCGCCGGATAGAACAGGAAGACGCCATCAGCCGCCGTCGGCGAGGTCGTCGCCGTTATGGCTGACTCAATGGCCACGGAATCAGCGGCCGTTACCGGCTCGACCAGCACGCCACCAACGCCACCCCCCGGCTCGGCGTCACCACCCGGCGCCGTCGCCTCACTTACTCGGACTAGCCCGGCGGCCCGCCAAGCCACCTCATCGGCCAGCACCGGGATCACGGGCACAGTCCCCGGCAAGTCGACGCCGTCCGTGATCGCCAGGACAGGTTCGGTTTCCGCCAGCACGGCTTGCCAGTGAGCCGGGGTCGCGGTCGGCTTCAGCCCGACGACCAGCCCACCCAGTTTGACGACCGCCATGATCGCCGCCACCGCCGCCGGCTGGGGCCGGACACAGAAGGCGACCCGGTCACCGGGGGCCACGCCGGCCCCTCGCAAGCCTTGTAACCAGTGGTTGGCTAGGTCGTCGAGTTGGCGGAAGGTCCAGTGTTGACCAGCTGCGGTGAGGGCCACGGCGTCGGGTTGGTTCGCCACCTGATCGGCCCAGACCGACGCCACAGTGACCGGAACGGCACCGACACGGGCCGGGTCGGTCATGGCGATCTCCTCACAGGCCAACGTCAGACGACTAGCTAGGGCGCCTCAGGAAACAGGAGCACTACGACTGCCGGGAACCCAGACGGAAACTGGCGCCACCGGCGTAGCCCGCAGCCGTTCTGCTGTCACTCCCGGCAGCAAACCGTAAGCCTAGCGCCGGTGACGGCGCCTGGCTTGCATCTCAGTCTAAGTTTTTGCTGAGCTAATGAGAACGGAAAGCTCAACTGAGTAATCACGGGCGTGCCACGATAGGACTATGACAGCAGCCTCACCGACCCCGTCTCAACCTGATCTTGCGACCGCCGCAGCGACGACCAGCGCTCAATCCGCCCCGGCGCTACCACCACCGTCAGCGGCCGTGCGGGCGGCCGCCCAGCGCCTCCAACCCCTAGTCGAAGCCGCCACCAAGATCGTCTTCTTCGGCGGCGCCGGGGTCTCGACCGAATCCGGCATCCCCGATTTCCGCAGCCAAGACGGGCTCTACCACCAGCACTATCAGTGGCCGCCGGAGACGATCTTGTCGCGCTCGTTCTTCCGCCAACAACCGGCCGAATTCTTCCGTTTCTATCGCGACCGGGTACTTCATCCTCAGGCCCAGCCGAACGCCGCTCACCGTCAACTGGCGAATTGGGAGCGGGCCGGCCGGCTGGCCGCGGTCGTGACGCAGAACATCGACGGCCTCCACCAGGCGGCCGGCTCGACGGTCGTTCACGAACTCCACGGTTCGGTCGAGCGCAACCACTGTCAGCGCTGCGGCCGGGCTTATCCCGTGGCGGCCCTGCTGACCGCCGACGATATTCCCCGCTGTGACTGTGGCGG
>JAISGZ010000256.1 GCA_031262845.1 Propionibacteriaceae bacterium
TGTGCTCTCGCCGCCCGCCGATCCTGGCGTGCTGGCCGAGTTCGAGGACATCGTGGCTAAAGCGTCGCCAACTCCGGCTATTCGAGAGGCGTTCACCAGCGCTGTCCATGCCTTGGCCAGTGGTTCAGCAGTGCGCATCGAGTCAATACCCAAGATGTTGTCGACCAGCCAGGCCGCAGAAATTCTCAACATCTCCCGAACCACGATGGTCAAACTGCTGGAAGACGGCAAACTGCCCTACGAACAGCCGAACGTGCATCGGCTGGTGCGCTTGGAAGATGTGCTGGCCTATAAGCAACAGCGCACCGCAAAGCGTCGCACCTTCTTGCGTGATTTGACGCGGGATTCCATCGCGGACGGCACGTACTTCATGACGGCCGCCGAAGCCGATGCCGCTTTCGCACAGGAGCGCAACCAGTAGTGTCCGCTATTCCGGTGTTCCTTGATGCCAACACCCTCATGCCAATCTCGTTGGCTGATCTGTTGCTGAGGTTGGCCGAGGAAGGTTTGATTGAGCCCTTCTGGTCGCAACATGTGCTGGACGGTGCCCTGCGAGCGGTGCTGCGTCACCGCACCGATCTTGACTCTGCCAAGGTGTCGAGTCGGTTCGATGCGATGCGAGGCGCATTTCCTTCGGCCATGATTGCCACCGACGGCCTGAATCCGGATGACTACGAATCACCTGACTCCGAGGATCAGTGGGTCATAGCTGCTGCCATCAGGTCACCTGCCAAGACGATAGTTACGCGAAATCTCGTCCATTTTCCTGAACCCACGCTCAGGCGACACCTGATGACCGTGCAGACTGCGGACCAGCTTCTTCTCACTATTCTGGGCAAAAGCCAAGCCTCGGTGATCAAGGTGTTCTATGAGATGCGCCGCGATATGGGTAATCCTCCCTTGAGCGTAGAAGAGATGCTGGGCAACCTGATTGATGCTGGTGTTCCTCAATTCGTCGAGGCGATGCGTCGGTTTACCGCGCTTGACGGACCCAAGCCCGAATAGTTCCAATCTGGTCGACGCCTCGGGTACCAGAACGTAACGCCCGTGACCTGGAACGCTTCGCCCACGGACACCATCACGGGAACAGCCGGAAGGGATGAGCCATGAACCTGTACAACTTCACCGTGTACCTCAACCAGGCGCCCGATGACGACGGGCTTGACCAGATGTTTGAAGCCGGACTCGACGACTGCCAACCCGTAATCAGCCGCAACGGCCGAGCCACCCTCATGGTCTCCCGCGAAGCCGACAATCTCACCGCCGCGATCCTCAGCGTCGTCGCCGACCTTGAGCGAGCCGGTTTCCAAGCCACCGGCCTAGAAACCGAAGACCTCGTCGACCTCTGCGTGATCGGCCAGCGCACCGGACGGACTCGCGAATCCGCCCGCTTGCTCGCCCACGGGCAGCGTGGCCCCGGCGGATTCCCTGCCCCCGTCACAGGCGGTAAACAGCCCCTGTGGTCCTGGGCAGCCGTCCGCGAATGGTTCCGCACCCACTACGGCGACCAAGCCGCCGGTATCGCCGACCGAGACGCCGACATCCTCGCCGCCGCCGATCTCCTGCTGAGAGCCCACCTACTAGCTCCTGACATGGGCGAACTATCCCACCTGATTGATCCCCACCAGTCGCCTGACCGGCAACGCCAACTCGCTTGATTTAGTCCAGTGGTTGTGGATAAGTAATTTGGTGACAGAACGGGAGTCTGGTTAGCTTGTCGGCAAGCCTGACCGGATCGGTTTCACTGCTCGGAATCCAACTGGACAGGCTAGGTCATCGCGATCTGTTGTATCCCTCCACATGAGAACAGCTGAGACTATGTTTCCTCCACCGGTGTTAAACCCTGACACCACAAACCCTGTCACCACTAGCGCATTCCCCTCGCAGCCCCAAAACGAATCGTCGCCGCGCGAACAAACCCCGGCCAGCCCCCCGGCGCCTTCAGAATTTCTGACACCACGGGTCAAACGTGACCAGCGTTCCGGGTTCCCCGCGTTCCTCACTGTGACAAACCCTGTCACCGACGCTGAAGTCGCCTCCCTGATTGATGAAACTCCATGACCGGAAAATCCGTGACCGGCGGCCCCCTCATGGCACCTCAATCGACTGTCAAATCTGATCGCCCTGAAAATCTTCGGGCAACAGCGTGCCGACCGTAATATCCAGCTGTCCAGTATATTTTCGAGAGGGACCGAACCGAAAGGTTGTCAAAGTTGATGAAATTAGAATGGTATTTCAACTCCGGCTATCCCTGGGGCGGGAGATACGACCTACCTGTGATACGCCGACAACAAGTCTCACTTGATAATCTGAATTTGATTAGGTTCAGTTCAATCGTCAAAGAGGAGACCAAGAACCTTGACGCAACGGTGCATTTCTTTGAACCAGATGAGCGCTTCGATGAGGTCTGGAATGATCCCGATGCCTATCTGGGAGAACTTGGTCAGTACCGACAGGTGCTGAGTCCAGATTTCAGCCTGTATTCGGATCGGCCCCTTGCGGAACAGATAATGAACACGTTCCGCTCGCGCTGGTGTGGTTGGTATTGGCAGTCGAACGGGCTGACGGTCATCCCAACCGTGTCGTGGTCCACGATCCGTAGTTTTGAATTCTGCTTCGATGGGTTACCGACGGGCGAGGTTCTGGCCGTGTCAACAGTTGGTAACCGTGACGCGGAAGTGCCGTTCATGGAAGGCTACCGGTATATGCACAAACGACTCGATCCCCAGGCCGTAATTTGCTATGGCGAGCCGTTTGACGCCATGACCGATTTCTCACCCCTGATCGAAGTTCCGTACGCACGCAACGCCAGAGTCGCACCAAGGAAGTAGTTGGCAATGGGTGGGCGAGGCACAGAAGTCAGCGGTTTACCTGACGAACCGGATCCTCTGCGGTTCGAGTGGGATCCCAACAAAAGCGCTTCCAACAAGCTCAAGCACGGTGTGGACTTTGAGCAGGCGAAGGTCATCTGGAACGACCCCGGTCGTTTTCGTATGCCTGTCAGATACACGGAAAACGAAGAACGATTCGCAACCATCGGCCTGATTGACGGTAGAATGTATACAGCAATTACAACAGATCGAAACGGTGTGATTCGAATCATATCCGTACGGCGAGCACGTCGCGGAGAGGAGAAGCTTCATGATCAGTAACAAGGACGGTAGTAAGTTCATCACTATCGAGGAGTTTGACCGGCTCTTTGACGAAGGCGAAGTGGACGTCCTTGAGTACTTCGATGTCGAGCACGGCACCTACCCCGGTCGCGAAAAGCGCACAGTCGCGATTGACCTTCCCGCTCCCATCTTCCAACTGGTCCAAAAAGAGTCAGCGCGATCGGGCACAGATGTCGAGTCGCTTATCGAGGAGTGGATCGCGGAGAAGAGCAACGGAGTCGCGGCTTAGGAAGATGCCAATCTCAACATAATCTTTAGTTTTACGTATCAGATTACTGATATAACTAAAGTATTAGTTGAGTTACGCGGCCAATCGTGGTGGAATAAGCCCATGGCTAACAGTCGACAAGTCCTCCGCCGACGACTTGAGACCATCGCCTTCACTCAGGCCGGTTTCTTCACCGCCGCTCAAGCCTTGGAAGCTGGTTACTCCTACCAAGCCCAGAAGTACCACGTTGACGCCGGCAACTGGGTCCGCGTCGACCCTGAGTTGGGTCATGTTTGATGGTTTTTGGGTGTCAAATTGTTGTGGCTAGGGGTGTTGCATATTTTTTGGGGTCGATTCAGGCACTAATAATTCTGGGTAGTGTGTGGTTGTGGCGT
>JAISGZ010000074.1 GCA_031262845.1 Propionibacteriaceae bacterium
GTCATCATCGGGTTGGTCGTTTTCGGAGTCATTCCGGCGGTCTAGTGGTCTGTCGCATCGAGAATTTTCCCTTCGGAAAATTGTCGTGTGATTCGTGGTGGCCGGTGGGGTGGCCAGCCAGGCGGAGGAGGAGCCGGTAGTGGATCTACCGGCGACGACGACAACGCGGCTGGGTGCCCCACCGGGTGCCGCGAATACGGCATTTTCGATGCGACAGACCACTAGTCACTCCACCAACAAACTGTCCTCCTCATCGTCGAATTCCAGCACGGCTAGCGGTAACGGCTCGTCGGCCGTGATCGGGCTGAGTTCGACCGACCGCAATTTCCGATTGATAGCCCGGGTGCGCGTCCCGACGATCTGTTCCAAGGTCTTGTCGGCGGTCTGGATTTGTTTGTGGGCTTTGTCGAGCATGCCTTCGAATTTGACGAATTCGCTCTTGACGCTACGCAACGTATCCCAGACTTCTTGTGACCGTTGTTCGATCGCTAGCGTTCGGAAACCCATTTGAAGGGAGCTGAGGAAAGCCGATAATGTCGTTAAGCCAACGGCGGTTACCTGGTATTTATCACGTAATTCTTCGAACAGAGCAGCATTCTGAACAACTTCGGCGTACAGACCTTCGGTTGGTAAAAACATCAGGGCAAAGTCAGTGGTTCGCGGCGGCACGATGTACTTATCGTGAATATCACGCGCGCAGACCCGGATTTTCTGGGCCAACGATTTCCGGGCTTCATCGATCGCTGATTTGTCGGTGGCGTCGAGCAATCGGTTGTAATCCTCGATCGGGAACTTCGAGTCGATCGGCAACAGGACCGTACCGTCACCTTGGCCAGGCAGTTTGATGACGAACTCAACGCGCTTGTTGTCGTGGATTTCGACGTTGGCTTCGTACTGGCTCGGCGCCAAGATGTCAGACAGAAGCTTTTCCAGTCTGACTTCGCCATACGTACCACGCTCCTTGATGTTGGTGAGAGCGTTCTTGAGGCTCTTGGCGTCGGCCGCCAGGTTCTTCATCTCACCCAAGCCCTGCTGGACGCTGTCGAGTTTTTGGCTGACCAATTCGAACGACTTCGCCAGCCGAGTTTCCAGAGTTTTCTGAAGTTTCTCGTCAACCACGCCTTGCATCTGTTCCAGACGCTTCTCATTGCTTGTCTGGAGGGCGGCGATTTTCTGTTCCAGCGTTGTGTTGACCTTGTCAAGCTGTTCCGTGTTAGCCCGTTGAATGACCAACAGGCGACCGTCAATCTGGGCCTGAAACTTCTCCATCTGGGTTTGGAAATCACGTAACTGGCGGCTGGTCTCTTCGCGGTTGGCCTGCAGCGTGGTTTGGACACTTTCCTGAATCAAGCCGAAGCGTTGGAACTGTTCGGTCGCGCCACTACCAATTTGTTTGGCCACACTGTCGCGCTGTTCATCGCCGTGGCGTTTGAGTAATTCCACGATGACGGTTGTGACGTCCGATTTTCGCCCCCGCAGCAGCAGCCCGGCGATCAGAATCAGCAAGGCAAGGCCGACGACACTAAGAATGATGATGATCAACTGGCTATCCACGGATCAGGCTCCTTACACGTCCCAGGGGGATGAAGAAGACCTTAGCGGCCCCCGCTGACAATGGCGTTTTACCTAGCCAACGGCGGAAGTCTCGGCTTCACGGTCACCACAACCGGCGAAACTCGGGCAAGGTGTCGAAAACTGAGTCGGCGCTGACCAGACGCACACTTTCGATCATGGCTTGGGCTGCCAGCAGTCGATCGAAGGGGTCTTTGTGATCCCAGGTGAGCTGGCCGGCGGCGATTCCGTGGGCCGCTCGAATCGGTAATTCAACGGCCGTTAAACGGTTCAGCAGGGCGGCGTAACCAGTCAGAATCGGCTCGGCTTCGGGCCATTTCCCGGCCTGCCGTTTGATCGACATTTCCCACGGTGTTGCCGCAGACACGAGCAATTGGTTGGTTTCTGGGGTGAGGGCGCTGAGAGCTGTGGAACTGATTTTCTCCGGCGCCGCGATCAGCCAAAAGAAGACGTGGGTGTCGATGAGCAGTCTCATTCGCCGTACCAATCCCGGAGTTCGGCCTCAGTCATCGGCTCCAACAGGTCAGAGGTCAGGTTCAGCGGCATCAAACCGAACTGCCGTTGTCCCGAGTGATCGGCCCTTTCCAGTCGGACGACCGGTTCGCCCCGGCGCGTCACAATCACCTCGTCGCCGTTGAGGGCTCGGTCAACAAGTTCGGAAAGTTTCGCCTTGGCCTCTTGGATGCCGACCGTCACTGTCATATTTCCACTATACCGCACCGCACCAGCTAGTCCGGTTCGGTTCTTTCTCGGTGCTCCGATGCGCTTTGAGGTCTCGTGGGGTCCTCAAAATTTCAAGCCCGATTGGTTAGCTCGCAAGCGGGGCGACTCTCTGCCGACGAACACGTTAAACAGGCGATTCACAAGGAGAAATGCCGCTATATCGTAATTTACTATATCGTAATATAGTAAAACGGAGGGGCTCGATAGAGACGGCTTTGCCGGGTGAGTGTGACTCTGCGGCACACTAGTGGGGTGCTCGTCAGTTCCGTGATTGCCTGGTTCGGTCAGGCGGGGCGTGATTTGCCGTGGCGGCGACCCGACCGCACGCCATGGGGTGTCGTCGTCAGCGAAGTTATGTTGCAACAAACGCCCGTGGCTCGGGTGCTGGAGCCGTGGCGGCGCTGGCTGGAGCGGTGGCCGCGGCCGGTGGATTTGGCGGCGGCCTCACCGGCTGAGGTCTTGCGCCAGTGGGAACGTTTGGGTTATCCCCGGCGGGCCTTGCGGTTGCGGGAAGCCACCATCGTCATGCGTGATGACTACGATGGCGCTGTCCCTGACACGGTAGAACAACTGGCCAGTTTGCCGGGTTTCGGCCACTACACGGCCGCCGCCGTGGCCGCCTTCGCCTTCGGCCGCCGAGCCGTTGTTCTCGACACAAACATTCGCCGTCTACTAGCCCGAACACTGAATGGTGAAGCCCTTCCGGCGCCTTCACTGAAGCGGGCCGAGCTAGCTCAAGCCGAAGCCATCTTGCCGATCGCCCCAGCTGAGTCCGTGGCTTGGAACCGGGCGGCCATGGAACTCGGTTCGTTGGTTTGCCGGGCCCGGCAGCCAGCCTGTGCCGATTGTCCCGTGATCGCGGACTGTCGTTGGTATCAAGCCGGTCAGCCCGCCGATCCCCACGCCGACCGTCGTCGACCCCAGTCGTGGGCTGGTTCCGATCGTCAGGCCCGTGGTCGGATCATGGCCGCTCTGCGGGCCGCACCCGATGGCGTGGCGTTGGCGGCCGCCACAGCTTTGATCGTGGATCCCGAACAGGCCCACCGGGCCATCACTGGCTTGATCGCCGACGGTCTGGCTGTTCAGTGTGGTGAGTGGCTTCAGTTGCCGTCGTGAGGTTTGGACTCCATCCGAATCGGACTGCTTGGTGTTGGGAGCTTGAGAACAGCGCTTCGGCTTGTCCAGCGTCTGTCTGAGGGCGGCCGAACCGAAAGATGCCGCTCGCATTTGATCAGATAATGATCCGGGCGCACTATGGGATTACCGATCAATAGGTTCTACCGCTTGACGAAGATTATGTTGAACGCCTGGCATATTTTACGCTCAATTAAATACCGATGGAAGTGTATTATCCAGCAAGGAACTATTCCTTGTTCACTAGTGGTTTTACCCAAGCGATGGTGTAGCGGTAATAGACCCTTCGCCTTACTTGGCTACCGGGGAGGATCGTGGCGGCGGCCGCTCGAATCTCGGTGAACGATTCGGACGGCTGGGCGGTCGTCATATCTGGATAACCGGACTCTCTGCGCGCCTTACTCATCAACCGAATTGGAACCAGCACCATCCCGGAGATAATCCAATCGGAGATCGTCTTGTTCGCCGACAGACCGACAACACGGAGTTCTCCTCCTGGTGCGAGCAAGTCACGCATGCGTTCGAGAGCCGGGAGAAGAGGCATGTGGTGGAGCGAGGCAACGCAGGTGATGAGGTCGAAGCGCCCCATTTTGAGTTCGGGCGTGTTGAGGAAATCGCCAAGGATTAGCTGCACCTCGTTAGGGTTTGAGAAGCGTGCGCGGGCTCGCGAAAGTGCCGACGCATCCGTGTCTATTCCAGTAACGTGTTTAGTTCGTGCCGCGAGCTTCTTCAGCAGAAGGCCGTCGCCGCAGCCAATGTCGAGGACGTGGCTGGTATGACTGGGGACGGCGTCAAGTAATTCTGAGTGATAAGCCGTGTTGTGATTCCAGTAGTCGAGTATTTTCCCTGCTCCTCATCGTCCCGGCGGCCATTCTCTCCGATATCGAGGTTCAGCCTCTACCAAGTATGTAGTAAATCCTTGACACATACGCATAACCTGTCAAGGTTATCCGACGGGAGGGCTGAGAGGTCATGAACCATTTAAGGTCGATGCTGCCCGGCACCTTCACAGTATCGCGAAGGTGCCGATATGGCTCATGAAGCATTGGCTCAGGCGAGATAGTCAACCGTCATTTTTGTTAGAAATAACGACGCATTTTTCCAGAGCTTTGCCCTTTTGCGATCCACCCTGGAGGTGCTTCTATGAGCCAAATCGCCCGTTGTATGCCAGTGACCAGAATCTTTATAGGCGCATATTCCTAACTGTGGTAAGCAGCGGCATGACTGGCCATAGCTAGGAATTATCATTTCCCTCAAGAACGCTTTACTTGAGTTGGGCTGATGAGACCGCTGTTAGCGCATTCTGAGGATTCATGAATGTATGAAACTACTTTCCAATACCGTCCAGGGCAGAAAGTAAGAGTCCGAGGGCATCAGACGCCGTGATCAGTTCGGTGTGCCAGGGAGCTTGGTGTTGGATGACTGAACTTTCATCGTAGTTCTCCCAGGTCAAGCCTTGCCGTTGCATACGCTCAATTGTGGCGACCGGGTCGAACGTCTCTGGTTCGCCCTGAATCTCGGATGTGATTTCTCCATATGACGACAGCGACACTACCTGCTGAGTCTCCTCCGTTTGCCAGGTCCCGGCGAGTTCATTCAGACGAAGGGTACGCTGCAACGGCAAGGATAAAAATCGCCAGGTTCCGTTTCCGGTCGGCACTGTCTCCTGAACCTGTTGTTCGACCTCCCGCATGACCTGTTCTGGGATGCGCTTAGTTCCGAACAGTTTCTTCACTTCGCGATACTCAGTAACAAGTTTCTGCTCCTTGACTGTTCGGGTGACTGTTTTCGTCTCGCTTGTACTGAAGGAGGCTTTACGTCTTAGAGCTGCAGCCGCTGCTTGCTTCGCACGGCCGGACAAGTCGGACATCCGCAAAGAGCTGGTAAGCGGTCCCCGCATGAAGTCACTCTGAACATCCTCCTCCTCTATAGTGAGCGCGACCAGACCTGTATTAGGCAAGCCATTTCTGATCAGATTGTTCACCGCGTAGATTGCCGACCCACCGAAGTATGTCGCTGCGCACAGTATTTGACGCGGATCGTAATCGGCACGTTGCTGCAAGATGTCACAAATGTCTTCGATTAATAACTCGGCAACTGTCATACAATCCGCCAGATAGAACTTCAGATCGTTGGCCAGGACCCGACCAGCCCATTTCCTCAAATCGTCGTCAGAAACACTTGCAGGAACTTCACTGCGTAGCGTTTTGAGCCAGGCTTCGGTGTCTACAGCACGGACACATTGTGGGAATTGGAATTCCACCGGTCCAGTGGACCATTCGCTGCGCCACCTTGATGCCCAAGTTTCGTCAAGGGACTTCATGTAGTTAACGAATGGGCTGATCGCGGTCGAATCCATTCCCTTGTCATAGTCCCCGGTCATGCTGGCGTCCGTGGCCCACATGCGAATGGCCATCCTTTCCGCACCCCACCGGATTTGCTTCTCCCGTGGGTTGTGCGGTGGTATCAGGGCGGCATACTCTTTGTACAAAGATATGGCGGTTTGCACTTCGGATGGCGAGGGGCGCGTACCACGGGTCCACGAGTTAAAGATCACTCTAAAGTCGTCAAATTGCTCTTCGCCATATTCTTGAATGTCTTGAAGCGGACCACCAGCCACGCTCGTCGGCGTTTCATCAGACATGAGTATTTCCTTCCTTGCCTTGCACCGACACGGAGCAACCAGCAAACTCGACGGGGAACTTGACGACGCTCAGCATCGCGTCAGGGTTCGCAGCCACGGCGCGCGGCAGGCTCCCCAGTTCGTCGTCCGTGCAAATGATTGGCATGTTGATTCCTTTGGTTGATGGATTCTGGAAAGGTGATAAGTCCGACGCAAATTGTCGCGATACGAATACAGGCGTCCTCTACTTCTTCTGAAAGCATTTCGCCAACTCGTTCATGACCTTAACGCTCATGGAATAGCTGGAGGCTTTCCTGTCAAAAACGCGGATGGCTACGCCGGCCACACCACCGTAGCCTCCTGGCGCGAGCATGATCCTCCTCTGAGGGCCTTCGTCGTCGATAACCAGGGCGATC
>JAISGZ010000123.1 GCA_031262845.1 Propionibacteriaceae bacterium
ACGGGCGGCTCCGACCTGGGGCTATTCGAAGTCCAGTCGGCGGCCCAATTGATCGAGCAGGCCGCTCACGAGGAAGCCAACATCATCTGGGGCACGGTGATCGACGATGCCCTCGGCGACGAGGTCCGGGTGACCGTCATCGCCGCTGGTTTCGACGCCCGCCCAGTTCGTTCTGGCCGTCACGCCTACACCGCTCCGGTACCGCCCGTGTCACCGAACCCGGCGGCGGGCCCAGCACCGGTTCGGCCGGTGGCTCAGCCAACCCCGCCGCTGCAACCGCCGGCCCCGCCGCGGGAAGGCCCGGCGGCAGCCCGTGGTCCGCGGATCATTGAACAGAGCCAGCCGACTCCCAGCCGGCGCCAGCCGCCGAGCGACGACATCGATCTGCCCGACTTCCTGTCCTGAAGCGTGAAGCCGAGGGGGCCGGTGGCTTTTCACCGGCCGGTGCGGAAGACCGAACCGGCCTGGCCACGTCTTGAACCGGCCTGGCCCCGTTTTACTGGCGGTGACCGGCGATGACGGAATCGACCATTCCGAACCCGTTGTCCCGGCCGGACCTTTTCCACTACTACGCCCCGGCTGAACCCGGTGGTGTCGGCGTCGCCTTCACCCAGCGTCACGGTGGCGTCAGCCAGCCGCCCTTCGACTCCCTCAATCTCGGCAATACGTCGCACGACGACCCCGTGGCGGTGATGACCAATCTGGCCAGTCTGCGCCAACAACTCGGATTAACGCGTCTGATTGGGCTGCGGCAAGTCCATTCGGCCCACGTCGTGACGTTCTCCGGTCCAACCCCCACAACCGCTGTCAACGGGGTCGTGGAGTCCTTCGCGGCGGCCGACGGGGTCGTCACCGGGGCCCGTCGAGTCGGACTGCTGATCCGGGTGGCGGATTGTCTGCCGGTCTTGGTGGCCGACCCGGATCACGGTCTGATCGGCGCCGCTCACGCCGGCCGAGTCGGTTTGTTGGCCGGTGTCCTGCCCGCCCTCGTGGCTCAACTGCGAGCGGCCGGGGCTGAACAGCTGACGGCCTGGATCGGCCCCCACATCTGCGCCGCCTGTTACGAGGTCCCGGCCGATATGGCGGCCGCGGCCTGGCGCCAACTGCCCGCCACCGAGGCCCGGACCACCGCCGGCACGCCGGCGATTGATCTGGCGGCCGGCGCCAGCGCCCAACTGCGCCAACTCGACTGCACGGTGGTGCGGCTTGACCCCTGCACGGCCGAGACACCGGACCTGTTCTCCTACCGCCGCGACGGCGTTCGCTCCGGCCGCCAAGCCGGGGTCATCTGGTTAGCCGAGCCCGCAGTCTGACGATCACAATGGTGATGCCGGTGGCGCGTCAACCAGGCCGACCCGGCGGCGGATACCAGGGTGTACTCGCACCCGGCTGACAACGCTGGCAAGTGATCACAAAGGCGCTGGTTGGCGGCTGACGGCGTGTATCCTGGCTCAGGTCGGCCAGCCTGGTTAGCGGGCTCACCGGCGTGGCAGCTACCACGGCCGCTGATCGCTGGTTAGCCTTCGCAACAGAGTCTGCCAACCTAGGGGCAGACGGACTGCGGGGCCTGAGCCCACAACGCCGGGAGGACCACCAATGGCGCACAGATTGAAGAGTTTGGCCGAATGGGCCGGGATCGTCCAGCCGAGCCGCTACGACGACGAAGACGAGTTCGCCGAAACTGACGCGGTCGTTATCGACGAGCCGGAGGCGGTCACCGAAGCGGTCACCGATCAAGTTCCTCCGGCCCCGGCCCGGCAAGCCAATGTGACCTCACTCGAGCGTCACCGGGCCCGTCGGCTGGCGCCACCGCGGGACGCCGCCATCGAGGAGATCAGCCACATTCGGCCGCGCTCCTACTCGGCCGACGCCCGCCGGATCGCGGACAGCTACCGCGACAATGTGCCGGTGATCCTCAACCTGTCCGATGTCGATACGGCCGACGCTGTCCGCCTGGTCGATTTCGCGACCGGGATGGCGATGGCTTTGGACGGTGTGCTGGAGAAAATCACGGCCCGCGTCTTCTTGCTGTCACCGCCGTCGGTCCGAGTGACCGATCAGGATAAAGAAAACCTGGCCACCGGCAATCTGCTGGCCGCTCAAGGCTGAATCTGACCAAGACCCCAGTTATGGCGACGCTCTATCTCATCATGAATCTCATCATGGGCCTGATCGCGGTCTATGAATTCATTTTGTTCATTCGCGTCATTCTCAGCTGGGTCGTCGCTTTCAACCAGGAGTGGACGCCACGTGGCCCGCTGCTGGTGGTGAGCGAATTTGTTTATACGCTGACGGATCCACCGCTGAGGCTAATCCGACGGGTGATCAAACCCGTTCGGTTCGGCCAATTTGCCTTGGATCTCAGCGTCATCGTGTTGTTCATCGTGATTTTCGTCTTGAGTTCGGTGATCAGCCTGATTTTTTCGTCGTTGATCCAGTAGGAGGGTGTGATGGTGGGGGGAAGCTCTAGAACCGGCCGCTGGCCGGCCGTTGAGGCTCAAGCCGATGTCGAGGTCCGGCGGGGCGCGTTGAGCCTGGCCAAGCCAGTGGGATACATTGACCGAGACTTGTTTAATCAGGTTTGGTTTACACGGGCCGGGCAACCGGTCGACGTCGCTGGTGAGGTGCCGTACGCATGACTATGACGCTTGACGAGGTGCGGAAGACTCGTTTCCACATTGCTCGCCGTAATGGCTATGAAGTCACAGACGTCGATCTCTTCGTCGACAAGGTCGAAGCCACGATCGCGGCCCTGACCGAACAGAACGACGGTTTGCAACGACAGCTGGATGAAGCCAGCAGCCGGGCGGCCGCCATCAACCCCGAAGAGACCGAACAGCTGCGGGCTGAGGCCGGTCGTCTGACGGTTGAGTCGAATGATCTGCGGCAAGAGGTTTTCCGTCTCCAAGCGGAACTCAACCAGGCCCGGGGCGAGACCGCCCAAGCCGGCAACGAGATTGGCCGCTTGCAAGCCGAACTCCAAAATGCCCAGGCCCAGATGCAACAGCTGGCCAGTCAACAAGGCAACGATCCGGCGCTGATCAACGAATTGCAGCGGTTGCGCCAGGAATTGGCTCAAGCCCAGCAGGCGGCCGCCCAAGCCAACAGCAACAACACCGGTTACGATCCACAGGCTCAGCAGCAGATGATGCAGCTGACGGGGGAGAACCAGCAGTTGCGCGAGCAGGTCGAACGGCTGATCGCCCAGGAGCGGGCCAAGGCCCAGAACAACACTGCCGGTGGTGGTTCGACGCCGCCGGCCAGCCTGGTCGTGACGACCTCGCCGGAAGCCTCGGCCGCCGTCGTCCGGTTGGTTCAGTTGGCGACCGAACAGGCCGAACATCTGGTCTCCGAAGCGGCCCGGGAAGCCGGCCGCCGGTCGCAGCAGATCGATCTGGAGATTCAGCGGGCCAAACAAGAAGCCGACGAATACATCATGCGGGTCAAGGCCGAGGCCAAGTTGACGGCCGATGATCTGACCCGGCGGTCGACCGAAGAAGCCCAGCAGCGGATGGAGCAGGCCAATCAGGCCGCCCGGGCGCTGACTGGTGAAGCTCAGCAGCGGGCCGAACGGACCGATAACGAGGCTCGGGTCAACGCCGAGCGTCTGGTCCAGGAAGCTCAGCAGCGGGCCAATATGGTCGACGCCGAAGCCGCCGCCCGACGGGCCGAGCTGTTCCGGGCTTTGGAAGCCGAGCGCGACGACCTGTTGACGAAGGTCGAGAAGCTGAAGAATTACGAGGCCAGCTTCCGCCAGACGATGACGGCTTACCTGAAGTCGCAGATCGAGCGGCTCGACACCTACCAGTTCCGGCCCGATACGACGCCGGAGTTGTTACAGGTGCCGCAGGCTCGGTCGGCCAGTGAGTGGGCAGCCGATCAGACGGTCGGTCACACGCCCCGGCTCGACGCCTTACTGCGGGACGTTTCGGTCCGCTGAGCGGTGGCCTGAACGGCTTTTTCATTGACCCATGGTCCGGGTCAGCCAGACAACAGTGGTCTGTTTGGGCGTGGACTCGGGGGAGCCTGAGTCGGCTGATCAGGCACAAGTATTGACAGTTGGCAAACCGGGGTCTATCGCCCGCTTAGCCAATGTGGTATCTTCATCCAGCACTTCGGCCAAGTGAGTCCGAAGTTGGCCGCCACCGGTTGGTGTTGGCCATAGTGAAAGTGCTGTGGCAGGACACGGCGAGGAGATCGTGATGGCTAGCTCAACCACAGAAACCGTGATGGTGATACCAGTACTTCCGGGCGAAGAGCCGTGGACTGAAGAAGAATTGGCCGAAGTCCGGACCGAGTTGCACGACGACATCGAGGCCTTGCAGAAGAAGGTCGCGGCAGCTGAAGCCGAGTTGCGCCAGTTGCTCAACGAAGGTGCCGATGTGGCCGGGCGGGATCCGGCCGACGTCGGTTCGACGAACTTCGAACGTGACCAGGAGATGTCGCTGGCGGCCAACGTCCGGGAATTGCTCGATCAATCGCTTCAGGCGCTGCGCTTATTCGATGCCGGTGAATATGGCGTCTGTGAAGTCTGTGGCAACCCGATTGGCAAAGCCCGGTTGCAGGTTTTCCCGCGCGCCACGATGTGTGTGGCTTGTAAGCAAAAGGCCGAGCGTCGCTGACGCCGCCTGATGGAAGACACCTCAGAGACACCGGCCCCGGCACCGGCTAGTCCGGCCAGTTTGGCTAGTCCGGTCAAGACGGCTAGGACCTGGTCGCGGCGCCGGGCGTTGAGTCTGATCGGCTGCTTGATGGTTGTCGGACTGGGGCTCGATCAACTGACGAAGTGGTGGGCCGAGACCGCGCTCGGTCAAGGTCGGGTGGTGTCGCTGATCGACGACTGGTTGGTGTTACGGCTGGTCCGCAATCCGGGGGCGGCTTTCAGCCTCGGGGAGTCTTTCACCTATGTTTTCACGTTGCTGGCGCTGATCGTCTTGGTGGCGGCCTGGTGGTGGTCGGCCCGAGCGGTCCGGCGGCCGGTTTGGGCGGCTCTGATCGGGGTCGGCCTGGCCGGTGTGACGGGTAATTTGATCGATCGTTTGTGTCAGCCGCCTGGCGTCGGCCGGGGCCACGTCATCGACTTCATCTCCCTGCGCTACTTTGCGACTTTCAATGTCGCCGATATCTGTCTGACCGTGGCCGCGGCCGGTCTGGTCATCATCTCTTTCCGCGGTATTGGGCCCCGCTGATGTTGGCCTTGATCCCCGACGGTTTGGACGGCGAGCGGGCTGATACGGCGGCCGCCCGCATGACCGGCCTGTCCCGCTCCCGCTGGGAAGCTATCGCCGCCGCCGGTGGGCTGCTTGTGGATGGCCAGCCGGTGGCGAAATCGTTCCGGGTCAAGGCCGGTTCCCTGCTCGAAGTCGAGCTACCGGAAGCCGAACCGGCGGTCGTGGTGCGGCCCCAGTTAGTGGCCGGGATGACGGTGGTCTACGACGACGCCGACCTCGTCGTGGTCGATAAACCGGCCTTTGTGGCGGCCCATCCGAGTTTGGGCTGGACTGGGCCGAGCGTGACCGAACACCTGGCGGCCGCTGGGTTCGTCATCGCCACCTCGGGCGCGGCCGAGCGCCAAGGTGTCGTGCAGCGGCTCGACGTCGGCACCTCCGGGCTGATGGTGGTGGCGAAATCCGAGGTCGCGTACTCACGTTTGAAGCAGGCTTTCCGGGACCGGACGGTTGACAAGGTTTATCACGCCCTGGTCCAGGGTTACCCCGATCCGCTGTCGGGCACGATCGACGCCCCGATCGGTCACGCCCGGGGTGACGAGTGGAAGATGGCGGTGCGGGCCGATGGGCGTCCCAGTGTCACCCATTACGAGACGCTCGAGGTTCACCGGGCGGCGACCCTGCTTGAAGTTCATCTGGAGACCGGCCGGACCCACCAAATCCGGGTTCACTGTGCGGCCCTCCATCACCCCTGTGTCGGTGATCGGCTCTATGGCGCCGATCCGGTGTTGACGGACCGGCTGGGGCTCGAACGCCAGTGGCTGCACGCCGTGGAGCTGAGTTTCCTCCATCCCACCCGGCTCGAACCGGTCAGTTTCACCAGCCCCTACCCAGCGGATTTAGCGCGGGCCCTGGAACTGATCCGGGAGGGTTGAGGGTCCCGCAGCACCGGCTTTGAGTCAGTTGGCGAACGTGAGCGGCGGCGAGGACAACCGTGAGCGTCTTTACTCTGAGGTCTTCCACTACCGGCTCTCAGTTAGCCGACGAACGGACGGGACACTAAACGGTCGATCGAACGAATCCAGATGTCTCCCACCGGCCGGCCCTGAGTCAGTCGGCGGATGGAGCCGTAACGGCGGTGAACGGTGCGTCACGCTCAATCGTGCCGACCTGATGCAGGTGGACCGTGTTGGTCATACCACGGCTGCCGAGCGGTGTGCCGTAGACAATCAGTAGGGTCTCGCCGACCTCGGCCAGCCCTTCGGCGATCAAGATGTCATCCATCTCGGTCAACATGACTTCAATACTGCCTTTGGCCGTGGTCAAGAACGACCGGATGCCCCAGACCGGGCCCAAGGCGAAACGGGTGGCGACGTTGGGCGTAAAACAGAGCAGGGGGATACGGTTCCGCAATCGGGCCAGGCGGCGGGCCGTGTCACCGGTGTTGGAAAAACCGATGAGGTAGCGGACTTTGAGCCGCTGAGCGATCTCAGCCGCTCCCAGGGTGACGACACCAGAAATGGAATGAGGCTGCCAGTCGATGGTGTCAATCCGGGAAAAAGCCTGTTCATCAACGGCCTGGACAATCCGGTTCATGGCCTTGACGGATTCCAGTGGGTAGTGGCCGACGCTGGTTTCGCCGGACAACATGACGGCGTCGGTGCCGTCCATGACGGCGTGGGCGACATCGGACACTTCGGCCCGGGTCGGGCGAGGATTGACGATCATCGACTCGAGCATCTGGGTGGCCACGATGACCGGCTTGGCCCAAGTCCGGGCCGTCTGAATGAGCCGCTTTTGCACCAGTGGAACTTCCTCGAACGGCATTTCCACGCCCAAATCACCGCGCGCCACCATGAGCCCGTCGAAGGCGTCGATGATGCTGTCGAGGTTGTCGATGGCTTGGGGTTTTTCGATCTTGGCGATGACCGGGATGCGGCGGCCGATGTCGTCCATGATGGCGTGGACCGGTTTGATGTCGTCGGCTGTGCGGACGAAGGACAGGGCGATCATGTCCACGCCCTTGGCCAGCGCCCAGCGCAGATCATCGGCGTCCTTATCGGATAAGGCCGGGGTTGACACGGCCACGCCGGGCAGGTTGAGGCCCTTGTGGTCGGACACCGGACCACCCGTGATGACCTGACAGATGATGTCGTTGCCGTCGACGCTCGTGACTTTGAGTTCGAGCCGGCCGTCATCGATCAAAATCGTCTCGCCGGCGGTGACATCGTTGACCAAGCCCGTGAACGTGGTCGAGGCCCGATGTTCGTCGCCGAGGATGTCATCGGTCGTGATCGTGAAAGTTTGGCCAGTTTGCAAAACCACGGCGCCGTTGGCGAAACGGCCCAACCGGATTTTCGGTCCTTGAAGGTCAGCCAGGATTGTGATCGGTTGGTCGAGTTGGTGGGCGGCGGCCCGGATTTCGTCGAACTGGGCGCTGTGTTCCTCGTGGTCACCGTGGCTCATATTCATCCGGGCGACGTCCATCCCGGCCGTGATCAGGGCCGAACAATGCCCAGTCGTGGCCGGCCCGAGAGTGGCCACTATCTTTGCCCTACGCATAGCCACACTGTAGTGATGAAACAATTGAGCCTGGCCGGTGGCCGTGCCCTTATGGGCACAGAGTTCCCCGGAGCGCGCCGCAAAGTGTCTTCAGACAGTGCTCCCAAGGAATGCGCTCTTGTTCGAGTCGGAGTCCAATACTGTTTGGCGACCTGCGCCAGCCCGAGATCGATGCGACCGGTGGTCGCCCCGACGAACTGTTTCACCAGGCCCAGATGTTGTTCCAGCCATTTCGAATCGACCTCACACATCGGTATCTGGCGTGGGAATAACCCTGAATCCGGTTGTTTCGGCAGCCAATCCAATACCTCTTACAGTCCTCGCGATTCGAGTTCGCTGCGGGTGCGGGCAAGTTCTCTGGCCAGTGCGGACTCGTCGGGTAGTGCCAACTTGTATTCGGTGGCCAGGACATTTGGTAGACCGTCGAGGGCGTAGCGGGCTTCATCGGAACCTTTCTCGGCGCACAGGATTAGGCCCACGGGCGGGTTCTCCCCGTCTTTCGTCCAGTTTTCTTTGGCGTAGTTCAGATACAGGTGCATTTGACCGGCGTCCTGATAAGAAAATCTGCCGCGTTTAAGGTCGATCAGGACTAGGCAGCGGAGTTTGCGGTGATAGAAGACCAGGTCGACTTTGAACCAGTTCTCGTCCAAGCGAAGCCGCCGCTGACGGCCCAAGTACGCAAAATCGTCGCCTAGTTCGAGGAGAAAATCCGTCAGATGGGTGAGCAGAGCGTCTTCAAGGTCGTTCTCAGAGTATTCGTCTCTCAGATCGAGAAACTCCAGCACGAACGGGTCACGGAACGCTGCCCCAGGCCGAGAGTGGGCATCATGTATCTCGGCAACTTCGGTATTTCCACGTTCCAACATCGCCGCCTTGTCCTTCGACAAGGCCGTTCGCTCATAGAACTGACT
>JAISGZ010000132.1 GCA_031262845.1 Propionibacteriaceae bacterium
GAGCGCTTGGAACGCTGGTGTGACGAATTCGGCGATAGCCAGCCGACTCTGCGGTCGTTTATTTTGCCGGGTGGGACAGTGGCCGGCGGCTATCTGCATCTGGCCCGAACGATTTGCCGGCGGGCCGAACGAGCGGCCTGGCGGGCGACGGCCGATCACGGTTCACTGGCCGGCGATGACGCACCCGACGATGGCCCGGTCTCCAGCAGCGGTATCAATCCCCAGGCGCTGACTTATCTCAATCGTCTGTCGGACTTGTTGTTCATCTTGTCCCGGACCGTCAACGGTGTCGATCAGGAAATCCTCTGGCTGCCCGAGGACCAGCGCTGACTGCGACCCTCTGGGTGTGAAACCGAATCTGAACGGGCCAACGGTCGGATCAGAAACTGAGCTGGCATCGGCGCTGAGCGGCGTGTCGGGGCTTGAGCGAAAGCCCTGATCGGCCGATTGACTTTAGAGTGGGCGCCATGAAATTCACCTATCTTGCTGCGGCCGTGGCTTTGTCGGCGGTCGCCCTGGTCGGCTGCGCTCAGACGGACGAGTCCGAGCCGACGAGTTCCGGCAATTCCGATGTCGTCTCTTGCCAGTACAACGTTTCCGGGAAGGCCAGTGGGACGACGCCGGTCGATCCGCCGCCGACCGCCAATGTGCCCGCTCAAGGGACGGTCAACGTGACTTTGCAGTTGAGCCAAGGTCCCTTGGCTCTGACCTTGGACCGGGGACATGCGCCCTGTACCGTCAACTCCTTCCTGTCCTTGTTGGAGCAGGGTTATTACACCGACACGGTCTGTCACCGGCTGACCGTGCAGGGGATTTTCATTCTCCAATGTGGTGATCCGACGGCGACGGGTTCAGACGGCACTGGTGGCACCGGGGGACCGGGTTATCGCTTCCCCGACGAGGTCTACTCGGATGACACCTATCCGGCCGGCACGGTGGCCATGGCCAACTCGGGACCGGATACCAACGGGTCCCAGTTCTTCCTCGTTTATCAGGACAGTGAACTGGCGCCTGACTACACCGTTTTCGGCCAGATGGATCAGGACGGGATTGACTTGGTCAGCGACATCGCCGCGGCTGGAGTTCACGGCTCCGCTAACAGCGAGCCCAACCAGAAAGTCATGATCGAAGGCTATTCGATGGGTTGATCAACTCGCCGTTTGAACTAATCAGCGGCGGTCACAGGGTAAGTCACCCGGTGACCGCCGCTGTTGTCGCTCGCCGTACCGGTTAACTGGCCGCCACTGGGGTGTTCGGCCACGAAGCGGCGAAGGGTGGTGACGAAAACGTCGGGCTGATCGGCGTGGAGCCAGTGGCCGGCCTCGGCCACGGTTTCCAGCTGATAGTGGGGAAAGAGCGCTCGCATCGCCGGATAACTGGCCGCCGTGACGTAATCCGAGCGACCGCCTCTCAGCCACAGAACCGGTCCCGCATACGGTTGGTAGCCGGTCAACTCGGGCCAGGTCATGATGCGGTCAAAGTCTCGCGCCAGCAGGGCGACGTTGAATTGCCAGTGACCACCGGTCGGTGACGGTTGGAATCCGGTCAGCAGCAGCGCTCGGGTTCGTTCATCCGGAATGACCTGGCGGAGAGCTTGGTCGGCGGTGGACCGGCTGCGCATCTGATCCGGGGTCAGAGCCGCCATGGCCGGGGCGTAAGTCGCCAGCAGGTCGGCTTGGTAGGTCCGAGGAGCGATATCGACGACCACCAGACGATCGATCAGATCGGGGTAGAACAGGGCGGTCATCATGGCGACTCGGCCGCCCATCGAATGGCCGACCAAGGTCAGGTCACCCCGATCGAGTGGGCGCAGGAGATGGCTGAGGGCAGCGGCTGAAGCGGGGTAGGAGAACTGCTCGGTCCAGCCGGAGCGGCCGTGGTTCGGCAAATCGACTAGTAGGCTGCTGGCTGGTTCTAAGCGCCGGGCGATACTGCGCCAATTCCGGCCGCTACCGAACAGGCCATGACAGAAGACGTACCGGATCGGTCCGGTACCGATGGTGGTGGTCGCCAAAGTCTCCACTGAACTCACATTAGCCATTCGGGCTGTGTCGCTGAAGTGTCCGGCCAGCCCTGACCGCTGAGTTGGATTTTCTCCGGCGGCCGTCGTCATCAAGTGGTGCGGCTGGGCGAGTTGCGGCTAGTGTGACATCGACCATCAAGGGAAAGGGTTGTGATGAGTCTTCAGGCTGAGGCCGCTCCGGAAGCGTTATCGTCGCCAAGCTCACCCGATCAACCGGCCGCGTCGCCGTCGCAGTTGTGGTTAGGGGTGATCGCTGGGGTCGTGGGTGTTGGTTTGCTGATCGCGGTGGTGTTGTGGGGGACGGTCTTCAGCCCCGGTCACGACGATCTCGAAGCCATCGAGGACACCGCCCGGGACTATCTGACGGCGTTGGCCGACGGTGACGCTGAGCGGGCGCTGAGTTTGGCCGTGACCGTACCGGCCGATGACCGCTGGCTGACCGCGGAGGGCTTGGCCGAACTGATCGCCGCCCATCCGGTGACCGATATTTCGGTCGCGGAAACCAGTTATGAGGGCAGTGGCGGCCAGGCCGTGGTCGATTACCGGTTGGGTGACCGGGAGGTCAACGCGCGCTTGGACCTGACTCAGTCGGACAGCGGCTGGTTATTGAACCAGGCCACCAGCCAAGTGGTGATCCGAGATCTGGCCGGCCGAACCAGTGGCCAGCTGAGCCTGTTGGGCCAGTCGGTGGCGACGACCGAAGCGGTTGATTTGTTTCCCGGCATCTACCAATGGGGCTTCAACCACCCGTGGGTCTACATCAACAATCCGGAACTGGTCGTGCCCCAACCGGAACAAGTCATCGAACCCGAGCCACTGAACTACGGCTTGGTGGACGAGGCTCAGCCGACGCTACAACAAGCGGCTCAAGCGACTCTGGACGCCTG
>JAISGZ010000136.1 GCA_031262845.1 Propionibacteriaceae bacterium
CGGATGCCTTGGCGATCGACTTGGCCGCTCTGTCTCACCTTGGCGACACCAACGTCAGCCCCACCGACGCCTTAGCGATCGACCTCCACTCCCCCGCTCTTTCGACCGAGGCCGCCAACCACGACGCCACCCCGGCTGATGAACCACGAGCCAATGCGTCACAAGCCGACGCCACACTGACCGACGCAGCACGAGCCGATGCGGCACAAGCCGACACGGCACCGACCGATACGTCACAGATCAGTGCTTCACAAATCACTGCGCCACAGGTTGATGAACCCCGTAACACCGCTGAATCGGCCATCATCGCGGAGACCGGAGGTCTCGGCCACAATCAGCCTCCGGCCGAGCTGACCGGGGAAATCCCGAGCAACGAAACAACCGGCCCTGGATCGGCGACCGAGAGTCTCCAACATTGGCTGATCAACGAGCCAGTCTCCCCACCGACCCCGGTCGCCGGCCAGGAAGGACCCACGGCCAACAACCCGCCCTTCTTCGATGGCTCGCCCTACCTCGACCGGGAACTATCCTGGCTGGCTTTCAACGGCCGCGTGTTAGACCTAGCCAAAGACCGATTACGGGTACCGCTATTGGAGCGGGCGCGGTTCTTGGCAATTTTCTCGGGTAACCTCGACGAATTCTTCATGGTCCGGGTCGGCGGCCTGAAACGCCGGATTGAGGCCGGGATGGCCCAGCCCGGCACCTCCGGTCTGCTACCGAGTGAGTTACACGATTCGATTTTGTCGTCAACCCGGGACCTGGTGGCTGAGCAGGGCCGGATTTTCACCGCCGAAATTCGCCCGGAATTGGCCCAAGCCGGTATTTCGATTCTCCACTGGGATGAGCTGACCGAGGCCGAACGCGAACGACTGGACGCTCTCTTCCGGGACCGGATTTTCCCGATTCTGACGCCTTTGGCAATCGACCCCAGCCATCCTTTCCCCCATTTATCGGCCCGGGCCCTCAACCTCATCGTCCAAGAACAAAATCCCCAGACCGGCGTCAAACTATTTGCCCGCGTCAAAGTGCCCGATGTTCTGCCGCGCTTCTACCGGGTTTCGGAAAATCGTTACGTGCCGTTGGAAGATATTCTCATCAGCCACCAGGACAAAATCTTCGGTATGACCGTCTTGCATTCGACGATTTGCCGGGTGACCCGGGACGAGGATGTCGAAGTCGAAGAGGACGACGCCGAAAACATCCTGTTCGCTTTGGAGAAAGAAATTGATGACCGGCGCCGCCCGGGTCGGCCGCCGGTGCGCCTCGAAATCAGCGAGGGTACGGCCCCCGTGCTCATGGATTTCTTGCTGCGCGAACTCGACATCACACCCCAAGAAACCTTCACGATCCGTGGTCCGCTCGATTTACGCGGGTTATTCGCGATTGCTGACGTCAAGCGGGAAGATTTGAAATACCCGGGTTTCCTGCCGAAAACCAACCCGCAGCTGACCGATTGGGAAACCTCACGCCCGGCCGATCTGTTCGACGTCTTGAAAAAGCGTGAGGTCTTGCTCCATCACCCCTACGACTCCTTCTCGACCTCGGTTCAGCGCTTTATCGAACAAGCCGCCAGCGATCCCCAAGTGAAATTGATTCGTCAGACGCTGTATCGAACCTCGGGCGATTCACCGATTATCGACGCTCTCATCGAAGCCGCTCAATCGGGTAAAGAAGTCCTGACTCTAATCGAGATCAAGGCCCGGTTCGATGAGCGCGCCAATATCCGCTGGGCCCGGAAATTGGAACGAGCCGGCGTCCACGTGGTTTACGGCATCGTCGGTTTGAAGACTCACTGCAAACTGGCGCTTGTCATTCGTGAAGAAGAAGACGGCACCTTGCGCCGTTATTGCCACGTCGGGACCGGCAACTACAACCCCAAAACCGCCCGCCAATACGAAGATATGGGCTTGTTGACGTCGGATCCGGTGATCACGGCGGACGTCCACCAACTCTTCAACTCGCTGGCCTCAGCCACGGTCACCAGCGCCGCCGCCGTCACCAGCGGCGTCACCTACCGCAATCTCCTGGTGTCACCGCACGGCATCCGGGAAGGCCTGATCAACGCTATCAATCAGGAGATCGAATTCCACCGCCAAGGCCAGCCGGCCCGAATTCGGATCAAGGTCAACTCGATTGTCGACGAACAGACCATGGACGCCCTCTACCGGGCTAGCCAGGCCGGTGTCCCGGTCGATCTTTGGGTGAGGGGCATTTGTGCCCTACGGGCGGGCGTGCCGCAGTTATCGGAGAATATCCGGGTGCGGTCGATCCTCGGCCGCTTCCTCGAACACAGCCGCCTGTTCTGGTTCGAGCACGGTGGTCAGCCGATCGTCGGTATCGGCTCGGCCGACCTCATGCACCGTAACCTCGACCGCCGGGTCGAAGTCATGGTCCAGTTGAACCAGCCATCGCACCACAAGCAGGTCGGCCACCTCTTCGATTTGGCCTTTGACGACCAAGTGGCGTCGTGGTGGTTGACGCCTCAGGGTTGGGTCCAGCGGACGGCCAGTGCCGAGGGCGTGCCGCTGATCGATATTCAGCAACAGTTGATCACGGAGATGGCGGCCCGGCACCGCCCCATGCCGTGATGGCCAAAGGCCCGAAGAAGCGGTTCAAGGAACCCCAAGACCACGTCCGGAGCGATGGCGACCGGGTGGATCACGATCACCAACCCGAGGCCGTCGAGGTCTGGGCGGCCGGCGCCGTGGTGGTTGATCAGGCCGGGCTGATCGCAGTCGTCCACCGGCCGAAGTACAACGACTGGACGCTGCCGAAGGGCAAGGCCGAGCCCGGGGAATCATTGGCCCAGACGGCGGTTCGCGAGGTGGCCGAAGAAACCGGGGCGGTCATCGAATTGGAAGCCCCCCTGATGTCACTGTGTTACACGGTGGACGACAAGTTCAAAGTCGTGCGCTGGTGGCGTAGTCGTCTCATCAGCCTGGGGGAACGGACCGCTCCCGCGAAGGAAATCGACGCTGTCGCCTGGCTGACACCGGCCGCGCTGAGAGACCGCTTGGACTACGTCGACGAATGGGCGCTAGTGGCTGAGGCCCTCGGTCGGTCGATGACCGACTAACATCAAGCAGCCATCGCTGGAACCAGCCGCACTCGAAGTCAGAACTCGGTCTGCCGCCCTCAGCGGCGGCTTAGACCGTCTGACTATCCTGACTGAGGGAAACATTTCCAGCTCAACGGCAGTGATCGCCACCAGTGTGACCGCGGCTGACCCGACCAACGAGGAGTGACGATGAGTGGCGAATCGAACCGGCCTCATCCGGCCGAAAACCCGACCGGGGACAGCCGTGAGCCGACCACGTATCAGGTCTATCCCACGGGCCAACCGGTAACACCCGCGACCGCCGACCCGGGGCTGGGACAGCCACCAGCGGGAGGCTTGGTCGATCAGTCTTCGTCGGCTGGGACCGGCCCCTGGACTCAACCAGCTCAGCCGGTCGTGCCCTGGGACGCGGCGGACCCAGTCCAGCCACCAGCCGGCTCACGCCAAGTCGTTGTCGTCCGCCGTCGGCGCCGTTGGTGGAAATGGCTGACCGGCGCCGCCGTCGTGGCCGCGATCGCGCTCGCCGTGCCGATCATCATGATCGACACTGACGATGCTGGCAGTGATACCCAGGTCCGGTGGCCGTGGTGGCGTGAACCGGCGATCGTGGCGGGGGCCGAACCGGGGGCTGACTTCGCCGATGATTTCTTGCCCCAGGGCGAGTTCCGGAACGCCGACCTGACCGGGGCGAACTTCGAGGGAGCGAAATTGGACAGCGCCCATTTCTCGCGAGCGAATCTAACCCAGACGAATTTCACCGGTGCCTTGCTGGAATCGGCCCGTCTCAACCGGGCTCTACTCGGCCAAGCCGATTTCACCCGGGCCAATCTTGAGGACGCTATTCTCCGCCGAGCCACCGGCGACCAGGTCATCTTCAACTACGCCCAATTGGATTCGGCCAACCTCGTCGAAGCTGAGTTCACCAATAGCCAGTTCACTCAGGCCAACCTCGACGAAGCTGATCTGACCAGGGCGAATCTCAGCGGCTCCGATCTGACGGGGGCGACTTTGGAGGAGGCCGATTTGATCGAGGCCAATCTCCAAGGCGCCAATCTCAGCAACGCCGACTTGAGTGACGCCGACCTCAAGCTAGCTAACCTTGATGGCGTCACCTGGGATGGCGCCCGTTACAGCCGTGACACCGTTTGGCCCGACGGTTTCACCGTTCCCGACACGCTCATCCTCGTCGATTAGAGGCCTGGCCGATCGGATTCACCCGATCACAACCGGCGCCCCGGCTGTTTTGGTCTTGCTCAGCGGGCATCATCGTCTAGGCTGGCTGGCGGACTTGCTTGATAGGGGGAACTCCGTGACCGGTCAGCGTCAATCGACGCGCCCTGGACGGGTGCCGTGGCTGGCTGTTCTCCTCAGAGGCGTCGGCGGAGTAGCCGCGACTGGGCTGGCGTTATCGTGGCTGAGCCCGACGGCCAGCCTGGCCGCTCCCCCACCCCAGCCCGGCCATTGCGTGCTGACGCTGATCACAGAGTCCAATCCCAGTGGTGATTACACGGCTCGTGGCCGGTTACATATTGGTAACGATCCCGTGCCCGGCGCTGCCATCACTCTCACCTTGACGGGCGCTGAACCGACCGCCGCCACGACCGATACCGACGGCCAGTATTCCCAGGTTGTCCCCGTCGCCGCGGCCGGCGATTACACACTGACCGCTACGACCCCCGCTTCGGCCTACTGCAAAACGCCGGTCACCGAAACTAAGACGATTCACGCCCAGGTCGTCGTCGAACTCCAACTTGATCAGTCCCACGTCAACGGGGTTGTCGGCAAACCGGCCACGATTTCCGGTCGGTTGGTATCCCGTGGCCAACCGGTGACCCCGGCTTACGTCACGACCACGACCTCGTGGAACGGCGAAAACGGATCGTGGACCACCGACGACAACGGTGTTTTTGTCGCACCGGTCGCCACGCCAGACGATGGTAACCCAGCTGAGTTCTCCGTCACGGTTGTCTACCCAGGCGATGGTTACTATCCGGCGGTTGAACAAATCGTCACGGTCAGCCTGACCGCCCCCAGCAGTGCCGCCTCGTCAACTGCTCCCGCGGCCACCGCTCCGGTGACGACCGCGCCGAGCCAGACCGCGGCCACCGCGCCGACCACGGCCACCGACGGCGATGACGGCGATTCGTGGAGTTCAACCTCGCGCCTTTTCATCGTTTTCCTGATCTTCATCGTCGTGGCGGCCCTCGCCATCGGCACCTTCCTCATCATCGCCGTGATGTCCCGGCAGCGCCGGGGGTTGGCCGCCGATGAACGCCGCGGTTTTGGCTCCGACTTCGGTTCCGCCACCGAGCCACCGAGCCCGTCTGGTACTGAATCGGCTAACTCTGACGAGACCAGCCTCGACCAGTTGCTATCCCCGGAGTTCCCGCCGGACGATCAGCCACCCAGTCAACAGCCCGGTCCGGCATAACTCCTCCGTGACGCGGTCGCTGCTTACGTTCCCGACACGGTGGCGGCTTAGCGCTTTACACTGGATGGACGATGACAGCCGGCGACTGACCGCCACTCGGTGGCAGGGCCGACCGGGCTGTTCCCAGCTTGGCGAAAGGGCACATGATGGGTTTGATCAAAGCGGCGACGGGTGCTTTGGGTGGCGCCTTGGCGGATTCGTGGCGGGACTTTTTCGTCAGCGAATCGCTGGACCCCGAGGTTTTACTGACCAAGGGCCAGAAACGGGCTGGCGGTCGTAGTTCCAACAAAAAGGGCACGGAGAACGTCATCTCGTCGGGCTCAGTCGTGGTCGTCAACCAGGGACAGTGCGCTTTTATCGTCCAGCAAGGGATGATCGTCGAATTAGTGGCCGAACCGGGTGAATTCGTCTGGGACAACTCGACTGAGCCGTCACTGTTCTACGGCGACCTCAGCGCTCAGATCACGACCTCCTTCGAACGCTTGGCCCAGCGCCTGACGTTCGGCGGCGAACCGGGTGTCGACCAGCGGATCTACTACGTCAACACGAAGGAAATCACGGGCAACCGCTTCGGTACGGCCAATCCGATTCCTTTCCGGGTGGTCGATCAGAACATCGGCCTGGACGTCGACATATCGATTCGCTGCAACGGTGTTTACTCGTATCGCATCACCGACCCGATCATGTTTTACAGCCAGGTGGCGGGCAACGTCGAGCAGGATTACCGGCGCGACCAGATCGACGCCCAGCTGAAAGCCGAATTACTGGCCGCTCTGCAACCGGCCTTGGCCAAGATTTCCGCCCTGGGAATCCGCTATTCGGCCTTGCCGGGACACGGTCCTGAAATTCAAGAGGCGCTCAACGAAGTGCTCTCCCAGCAGTGGGGAGCGGCTCGCGGTCTGACCATCGCCAGCGTCGCCATCAACTCGGCCACCGCCTCGCCCGAAGACGAGGCCATGATCAAGCAACTGCAATCGGCGGCCGTGATGCGGAACCCGTCGATGGCGGCGGCCAATATCGTGGCCGCACAAGCCGACGCCATGCGGTCGGCAGCCCAGAACGCCGGTGGGGCAATGGTCGGCTTCGCCGGTCTCGGGATGGCTCAGCAAGCCGGGGCCGTCAACGCCCAGGACTTGTTCGCCCTCGGACAGGCCCAGGCGCAACAAGCCCAAGCCGCCCAGTTGGCCCAACAGGCCCAATTGGCACAAGCCGTACCGGGCGGAGCAGCCGTCCCAGCGGCGGCCGATGGCGCCGCCGCGCCCGTGGCTCAAGCCTGGACCTGCCCTCAGTGTGGGACGTCGAATACCGGCAAGTTCTGCACCAATTGCGGCGCCGCCAAACCGGCCGGCGCGGTCATCTACGTCTGCAGCAACTGTGGTTGGGCGCCGCCGGATCCGACGCATCCGCCGAAGTTCTGTGCCAATTGCGGCGATCCCTTCGACGCCGCTGACGCCCGTCCGGCCTGAGCCCGATGCCCACGCCAACGGAACCACCACAGCGAGGGGAAACTGCGGCGCAGTCGCCTGCCCCAGCGTTTGAGAATCCGGCCCCGGCTGGTCAAACCGCTGGGGTGGTGACACCGACCGTTGGGGCAGCAACTGCGCCTGTAGCAACCGCCGCTCCCGTGGGCCGGGTGACGGCGCTCGATAGTGTCGTCGAATACAAGTGCCCGAACTGTGGTGGCACAGTCACGTTTGACGCTGTCAGCGGACAAATGGTGTGTGGTTATTGCGGCAGTTCGTTCGACCCGGCGACGTTTGCCGAGTCAGCCGCTTTGGCCGTGCAACAGGACACACCCCCGACGGCACCGGCCGAGAGCCAGTGGACAGCCGACGAGCTGAGCCATTTACGCCAGTACACCTGCCCCAGTTGTGGCGGCGAAATTCTGACCGACACGACGACGGCCGCCACTCACTGCCCTTACTGTGATTCGCCGACCATTCTGCCGAGTCAGCTGACCGGCGCTCGGAAACCGGACGCCGTCTTACCTTTCAGTGTGACCAAGGAACAGGTCACCCAGGCACTTCACGACCATCTCCGGGGCAAGCGCCTGGCGCCCAAGATGTTCCGTAGCCAGGCCCGGATCGAATCGATCACCGGGCTGTATGTGCCGTTCTGGCTGTTCGACACCCACTTGGCCGCTGACATCACGTTCCAGGCCAAGACTGTCTCGACCTGGACCGATTCGCGCAACCAGTACACCCGGACCGACACCTACCGGGTCCGGCGGGCCGGTTCCGTCGTCTATGAGCGGGTGCCGGTGGACGCGGCGACCAAGATTGACAACACCTACACCGAAGCCATCGAGCCTTTCGACTATGAAGCGGCGATGGTTTACCAACCGACCTACCTACTCGGTTATCTGGCCCAGACCTACGACGCCGACGCCGATAGTTGCCGCCCCCGGGCTCACCAGCGGATGACGGCGGCGCTGCGGAATTCCTTCGCTGCTTCGCTCAGTTCGTACGACTCGTTCTCCGTTGACGAGGAACAGATTCACGTCACCGGCGAGCGCGTTCATTACGCCATGTTGCCGGTCTGGCTACTCAATACGATCTATCGCGGCCAGACCTACACCTTCGCCATGAACGGGCAAACCGGCGAATTCGTCGGCCAGCTGCCGGTCGATTGGCGGCGTTTCTGGGGCTGGTTTATCGGCTTGTTTCTCGTCATCGGCACTGTGGTCGCGGTCATCGCTTACTTCTTGTTAGGCGGTGAGCTGTGAGGCGGCTTGGTCTGTTCGCGCTTTCAACCCGGCTTCATCGACGCCGGGCGGTTGTCAGCCGTCGTGTCGTCGCTGTCGCTTCTGCGACCGTCAATGTCCAAACTGGCGCCCGGGCGAATCATCAAGGGCGTATCCGTAGCACCCGTTGGGGCGCCCTACTCCTCGCCCTTGTGGCCGGCCTGACCGGGTTGTTCGGCTGGCTTGCCCCTACCCTAGCCGAGGCCGATCCCGTGCTGGTGTCAGATGAGGCGAGCCTACTGTCGCCGGCTGACGAAGCGACTCTGACCAGCCGGGCCGAACAGATTCGTGAGACTTACGGCTTCACTGTCCTCATCCACACCCTGCCCAGCCTCAACGGGGTCGATGTCCAAGTCGCCAACCGGACCTATTTCAACCAACAGGCGCCCGGTGCTGACGGCATCACTTTCCTCATCGCTATGGCCACGCGGGACGCCAATATCTGGACCACGCCCGGTCGTGGTGAAACCTCGTTCACCGTCTACGGCCGCGAGAAAATCGCTAGTCAAGTCCAAAGTCTCTTGTCAGAGGGTGATTATGGGAAGGCTTTCGGGACCTTCCTGGACCTCGTCGACGAGTTCTTGGCCGAGGCCGCGACCGGCCAGCCGTACGACAGTGGCCACCGCTATCTGACCTACAACCCAGCCGTCGTGGCCGCCATCATTGGCGCCGCCGTCGGGCTGCTCAGCGCCGGGATCACGGTCCTGGTCTGGAAGCGGAAACTCAAGACCGCCCGCCCGGCCACGGCCGCCGCCGAATACGAAACCCCCGGCAGTCTCCAGATCACGGTTCAGCAGGACGAGCACATCAACAGTCACACCGCCGTCGTGCCGATCCCCCAAGTCTCCAGTAGTGGTGGCGGTGGTGGTTTCTCGTCTGGTGGTG
>JAISGZ010000167.1 GCA_031262845.1 Propionibacteriaceae bacterium
CGGGGCTGGTGACGAGGTCGTTTACGCCTGGCGCAGCTTTGAGGCCTACCCCCAACTGGTGATCGGGGCCGGAGCCCGGCCTGTCACCGTGCCTCTGACCAGCGCCAGTGTCCACGACCTGGCGGGTCTGGCCGCGGCTGTCACCGACCGCACCGGTTGTGTCGTCATCTGCAACCCCAATAACCCGACTGGGACCGTGGTGACAGCGGCCGCGCTGGAGGCCTTGATGGCTCAGGTGCCACCGACAGTCACCGTCATCCTGGACGAGGCCTACTGGCAATTCGACGATGATCCGGCCAGCCCGGTCGGGATCGATTTCTATCGCCGCTATCCCAACCTGGTCGTCTGTCACACCTTCTCGAAGGCTTACGGCCTGGCCGGCTTGCGGGTCGGTTACGCCATCGCGCCGGCCGCTCTGGCCGAACAGGTCCGGAAGCTGACCGTGCCCTTTGGGGTGACGAACCTGGCTCAGCGGGCCGCCTTGGCTTCGCTGGAGGTTCAAACCGAGTTGGACCAGCGGGTGGCCGATCTGATCAGCCGTCGGCAACAGGTGACGTCAGCCCTGGCCGCTCAAGGTTGGGCGATTCCGGTCAGCCGAGCCAACTTTATTTGGCTGCCAACCGGTCGGCGGACCGCCGAGGTGGCCGCTCAACTCGACCAGCAGGGGCTGACCAGCCGGGTTTTCGCGGGCGAAGGCATCCGGACCAGTATCGGCGAGGAGGCCGCCATGGAGACGTTCGTCCGGCTTTGTGGTCAGCTCATCGATCAGTTCCCGGAACTGTCACAGCGGTCGTGAAAGTCGGCCGCGACCGTTTCCGTGGACTATTCGGTGACTCCGCCACGGGAGTCCCACCGAATGCCGCAAAGTAGGTCGTGAAAACGAGACTGAGCACTTGCCACATCGAGCCGCCAGGTTCGGTCGGACGGCCTGGGCAACGACCGCTGAACAGAAGTCGTAGCCGACGGATTTCATCGTCTAGGGTTGACCCGGTCCGGGGTCGGCGAGGCAGAGTCGCTGGTTCGAGGGCGGGTCATCGGAGTTGCTCAGTTGTTGGTCGGCAACGCCGTCTGTCCGTTCCTCAATCCAGCGCTGGGGACGATCCCCCAAGCGGTGACCATCACCGGACCAACCAGGCTGACCGACCGCGACCGCGGACGGTGATATCTGAGAAACGAGCAGCTGTGAGCACTCTGGAATGGACCGCTGACGACGCGCGGGCGGTTGAGCTGGCACGGGTTTTGGCCGCGGATGCGGTCGAACGAGCCGGCAATGGTCATCCCGGTACCGCGATCTCCCTGGCGTCCGTCCTCCATCTGCTCTACCACAAGGTCTTACGGTTTGACCCGGACGATCCCGGTTGGATTGGCCGGGACCGTTTTATTCTGTCGGCCGGACACAGCTCGATCGCCCAGTACATCCAGCTCTACCTCAGCGGCAGTGGCTTGGAACTGACCGATCTACAACAGTTCCGCCAATTCGGTTCGCGCACCCCGGGCCACCCTGAGTTCGGCCAAACACCAGGTGTCGAATGCACGACCGGCCCGCTGGGGATGGGGGTGGCCAACGGCGTCGGTTTCGCCATGGCGGCTCGCCGGGCCCGCTCACTCTATGATCCGGCGGCGGTCGAGCGGTCGATTTTCGACCGCCGGATTTACGTCGTGGCCGGCGACGGCTGTCTCCAAGAGGGCATGGTGGCCGAAGCCTGTTCGCTGGCCGGCACCCAGGAATTGGGCAATCTCATCGTCCTCTACGACGACAACCGGATCACCATCGAAGGCGACGCCCGGATCGCTTTCACGGAGAATGTCGACCAACGTTTCGAAGCTTACGGCTGGCAGGTTCAACAGGTTGATTTCACCAACGGCGGTACGACCTACGAGGAAAAGCTCGACGACTTGTTCGCTGCTCTGACGGCCGCTCAAGCCGACACCAGCCGGCCGTCGCTGATTCACCTGTCGACCGTCATCGGCTGGCCCTTACCGACCAAAGCCGGTCACCATTCCGTCCACGGCGCCAAGTTGGGAGCCGACGAGGTCGCCGGCCTCAAGACGGTTTTGGGGTTTGACCCGGCCGTTGATTTCCCAGTTGAAACCGACTTGGTGGAACGGCTGCGGGCGACGGTCCGTCAGCGGGTGGCGCCACTACGCGCCCAGTGGGAAACCGACTTTGCGGCCTGGCAGATCGCTGCGCCGGATCGGTACGCGCTGCTGGAGCGGGTCCAGGCGCAAGGTTTGCCCGACTTGACGACGGTCTTGCCTCAGTTCACGGCGGAGGCCGGTGAAGTGGCGACCCGAACCGCTTCCGGCGCCGTTCTGACGGCGCTGGCCGAGACGCTGCCGGAGTTGTGGGGCGGATCGGCCGACCTCGGCAGTTCCAACAACACGACCATGGTGGGCCAGCCCTCGTTTCTCCCGGCGAACCGGGCGACCGCCGACTGGCCGGCCGACGGCGATGGCCGGGTGATCCACTTCGGGGTCCGCGAACAGGCCATGTCGGCGATTCTCAACGCCATCGCCCTGGACGGTTTGACAAGGGCCTTTGGCGGTACTTTCCTGGTTTTCTCGGACTATATGCGGCCGGCTGTCCGGGTCGCGGCGCTGTCGCGCATCCCGTCGATTTTCGTCTGGACCCACGATTCGGTGGCGGTGGGCGAAGACGGCCCCACCCATCAACCGATCGAACAAATCGCCTCGTTGCGGCTGATCCCAGGGCTCGATGTCATCCGCCCGGCCGACGCCAATGAAGTGGTGGCCTGTTGGACCAAGGTCCTCAGCCGGCAGCAGGGCCCAGTGGGAATGATCTTGTCACGCCAGAATTTGCCGGTCTTCGACCGTTCGCCCGACAGCGGTCTGGCGGCCGCCGATCAAGCCGCCCGAGGGGCCTATACCTTGCTCGAAGCCAGCACCGGCCAACCGGTCATCGTCCTGATCGCCACCGGCTCCGAAGTCGCCCTGGCGCTGGGCGCTCGGACCGAATTGGAGACGGCCGGTTACCCGACTCGGGTAGTCTCAGCTCCGTGTCTGGAATGGCTGGCTGAACAGGAGCCGGATTATCGGGATCAGCTGTTGCCCAAAAATGTGGTCCGGGTCTCGATTGAGGCTGGTGTCACCTATGGTTGGGCTGGCATTATCCCCGGCGGCCAACATGTCGGAATCAATCATTTTGGCGCTTCTGGCCCGACCAACCGGCTGTTGCAGGAATATGGTCTGACCGTTCAGCAGGTTGTCCAGGCGGCCCAGGTGGGCTTAGCCGAACGAGGAAAGTAAAGGAGGGGGACTTAGATGCAAATCGGCATTCCGCTGGAATCAGTCGCCGAAGAAACACGGGTGGCGGCCACACCAAAATCGGTCGTACAACTCGTCAAACTGGGGTACACCGTCGTCGTCGAGACGGGCGCGGGCGCCAAAGCCTCGTATCCCGATGAAGAATACGTCGCCGCCGGCGCCGAAGTGGTCGGACGGGCCACGGTCTGGGCGTCCGACGTGGTCGCCAAGATCAATCCGCCGACCGAGGCCGAAATTGAGGCCATGAGCGAAGGCGCCACCTTGATTTCCCAGGTCGCCGCCCCGCGGTCGCCGGAATTGCTGGACAAACTGGCCCAGCGTGGCTTGACCGTGTTGGCGATGGATTCGGTACCGCGTATTTCCCGGGCCCAAGCGCTCGACGTCATCTCTTCGATGGCCAATATCGGTGGTTACCGGGCCGTGATTGAGGCGGCCCACGAATTCGGTTCGTTCTTCACCGGTCAGGTGACCGCGGCCGGTAAAGTGCCGCCGGCCAAAGTCTTCATCTCCGGCGCCGGTGTGGCCGGTCTGGCGGCGGTCGGCACCGCCCGGGCTCTGGGGGCGATCGTCCGGGCCACCGACATCCGGGCCGAAGTCGCCGAACAAGTCGAGTCGATGGGCGCCGAATTCGTCGCCGTGCAATCCGACGACCAACAAGAATCGTCCGATGGCTACGCCAAAGAGGCCACTGAAGAGTACGCCGAGGCGGCTGCCCGGATGTACGCCGAACAGGCCAAAGACGTCGACATCATCGTCACGACGGCCTTGATTCCCGGCCGGCCGGCGCCCCGTTTGATCACCGAAGAGATGGTGGCGTCGATGAAACCGGGCTCGGTCATCGTCGATATGGCCGCCGGCACCGGTGGCAACGTCGCCGGTAGCGTGGCCGACCAAGTCGTCACGACCGCCAACGATGTCAAGATCATCGGCTACACCGATCTGCCGGCCCGGCTGCCAACCCAAGCCAGCCAGCTGTTCGCGACCAACATCGTCAACTTGATGAAATTGATCACGCCGAACAAGGACGGCCTCATCACGCTCGACATGAATGATGTTGTCCAGCGGGGGATGGCGGTCGTCACCCAAGGCGAAGTGACCTGGCCGCCACCGCCGGTGGCAGTCTCGGCAGCGCCCGTCAAAGCGCCGGCCGAATTGCCGGTCAAACCGGAAAAGAAGCCCCGGGATCCGCGCCTCATGTACGGCGCCATGGGACTGACCGGAGTGCTCCTCCTGTTGCTGTTCTGGGCTTCACCGAGCGGGCTGTTGGGCCACTTCTTGGTCTTCGCGCTGGCCGTGGTCATCGGCTACTACGTCATCGGGAACGTGTCCCATTCACTCCACACGCCACTGATGTCGGTCACCAACGCGATTTCCGGCATCATCGTCGTTGGCTCCCTAGTCGGCTTGCAACACGCCAGCGGTCAGGATGGCCAGATCAACTGGGGCATCGTGACGCTCTCCGTAGCCGGCATTCTCTTAGCTTCAATTAACGTGTTCGGTGGGTTCACGGTAACCCAGCGGATGCTCAAGATGTTCCGGAAGGGGTGATTGGTGTGTCTTATTCCTTGCAACAAGGCTCCTTCATCATTGCTGGTCTGCTGTTCATTCTGGCGTTAGCAGGCCTGTCCAAACACGAGACCTCGAAACGGGGCAATATCCTCGGTTCGCTGGGTATGGCGCTGGCCTTGATTTTCACGATCCTGGCGACCGTCTTGGGAACCGAAACCGCTGGTGTTGAAGTCAGCCAGGCGGCCCCCAGCTGGGCCATCATCGCCATCGTCGTGGCCATGGCGCTAGGCGCCCTGATCGGTATTCTCAGAGCCTTACGGGTCGAGATGACGGGGATGCCCGAACTGATCGCGCTGTTCCACAGTTTCGTCGGTTTGGCGGCCGTGCTCGTCGGCTGGGTGGTCTTCCTCGAAGGAGCGCCGGATAAGCTCCACGCCGGTGAGTTGTTCGTCGGTGTCTTCATCGGCGCCGTCACCTTCACCGGTTCGATCGTGGCTTATCTCAAGTTGTCGGGCAAGATCAAATCAGCGCCGTTGATGCTGCCTTTCCACAATTGGCTCAATCTCGGCGCCCTGGTGGTCTTCGTGGCCATGACCGTGGTCTTCGTCTTCTTCCCCGAAGGGGCGGCCGGCTGGGCGCTCATGATCGCGATGACCGTCTTGGCCCTGCTGCTCGGTCTGCACCTGGTGGCTTCGATCGGCGGCGGCGACATGCCGGTCGTCGTGTCGATGCTTAACTCCTATTCCGGTTGGGCGGCGGCTGCGGCCGGTTTCACGCTCAACAACGACCTGTTGATCATCACCGGCGCCTTGGTCGGCTCTTCCGGTGCCTACCTGTCGTACATCATGTGCAAGGCGATGAACCGCAACTTCATCTCCGTCATCGCCGGCGGCTTCGGCTCCGATGGCGCCGTGGTCGGCGAACAGAAGGATTACGGCACCTACCGTGAGATCACGGCCGGAGAAACGGCTGATCTGTTGAAGAACTCCCAGTCCGTCATCATCACTCCCGGTTACGGTATGGCGGTGGCCCAAGCCCAGGGTGCGGTGGCCGATCTGACGAGCAAACTGCGGGCTGGCGGTACCAAGGTCCGGTTCGGGATTCACCCGGTGGCCGGTCGGCTCCCCGGCCACATGAACGTCTTGTTGGCCGAAGCCAAGGTGCCGTACGACATCGTCTTGGAGATGGACGAGATCAACGACGACTTCGACGATACCGATGTTGTCTTGGTCATTGGCGCCAATGACACGGTCAACCCGGCGGCCCAGGAAGACCCACACAGCCCGATTGCCGGAATGCCGGTCTTGGAAGTCTGGAAAGCGGCTCAGGTCGTGGTCTTCAAGCGCTCGATGGCGACCGGTTACGCTGGCGTCCAGAACCCGCTGTTCTTCCGTGAGAACTCGGCCATGTTGTTCGGCGACGCCCGGGAACGGGTCGAGGACATCATCCGGGCGCTGTAGACGGACCGTCGCGTCTTCACGACCGACGACCTCATCGACTGACCAAGCCGGGCTGGTTGCTAACACGATGTTGGCGGCCAGCCCGGCTTGGTCATTTCTTTGGTCACTGTCCGGGCTCAGTAAACGTTGATGGCCGGTGCCATATCGTGAGACGGCAGGTGAGAAAACTGGGCCCCACCGTTGCCAGATAACGGGCCGGGGTTTAGGTTCGGTGATATGGCTTTTGTGCGTCCTAATGTCTTAGCGATTGTGCTCGCCGGCGGCGAAGGCAAAAGGTTGATGCCCCTGACCGCCGACCGAGCCAAACCGGCCGTCCCGTTCGGCGGGACTTACCGGTTAATTGACTTCGTGATGTCGAATCTCATCAACTCCGGTTTTCGGAAAATCAGTATTCTGACGCAGTACAAGTCACATTCCTTGGACCGTCATATCTCCCAGACCTGGCGGATGCCGTCGATTCTTGGCCAATACGTCATGACCGTGCCGGCCCAGCAGCGGACCGGCAAGATGTGGTACCAGGGTTCAGCTGACGCCATCTACCAATCGCTCAACCTGATCCGGGACGAGAAACCGGACTATGTGGTTGTGTTCGGAGCTGACAACATCTACCGGATGGACGTCGACCAGATGCTCCAGGCGCACATTGACTCCGGGCTTGGTGTCACGGTAGCCGGTATCCGGGTGCCCCGGTCGGAGGCTTCGGCCTTCGGCATCATCGACGTCGATGAGCAGGGCAAGATCATCCAATTCTTGGAGAAGCCGGCCGACCCACCCGGGCTGCCCGACTCGCCGCAGGAATCGTTCGCCTCGATGGGCAACTACATTTTCACGACCAAGGAGTTTGTCGACCGCTTGGCCCACGACGCCGCCAATATCCAGTCGAGTCACGACATGGGTGGCAATATGGTGCCGAGTTATGTCGCCGATGGTGACGCTCTCGGTTACGACTTTACGGCCAACTCGGTGCCAGGGGCGACCGAAAAGGACCGGAATTACTGGCGTGACGTCGGCACGATCGACGCCTACCATCTGGCTCAGATGGATCTCGTCTCAATCGACCCGGAGTTCAGTCTCTACAACCGCCGCTGGCCGATTTTGACCCAGCAGGTCCAACTGCCGGGCGCCAAATTCGTCAACCGGGGATCAGCCGAAGATTCGATCGTCTCGCACGGCTGCATCGTCTCCGGCGGCGACGTCTACCGGTCGGTGGTGTCTCCGGGCACGATGGTCCACAGCTGGGCCCGGGTCGAAGATTCGGTCTTGTTCGACAATGTCGTCATCAATCGCCGAGCCATGGTCTACCGGGCCATCGTCGACAAGAACGCTCAGATCGAACCTGGTGTTGAGATCGGTAAAGACCGCCAGTTGGATGAGTCGCGGGGCTTGTACGTGTCGGACGGCGGCGTCACGGTGGTGCCGAAGAACGTGCGGGTGTTCGCCGACCGGTAGGAGCCGCTCGATTAGGGCTATTACTTCTTAGTTCTTGACGGATACCAGCAAGCCGTCACCGACCGGTAACAGGACACTAGTCAACTCGGCCATCTCGCGCACCGCTTCCAGCGTTTCACGTACGATCAGCGTCTCGTCGTCGAGGTTCGATTCCCGAGCCACGGTATCCGACAGCAGAGCGTGATACAGCGCCACCACGCCACCGGGACGGAGCACCCGCAGGGCCTGTTCGACGTATTCGCCGT
>JAISGZ010000005.1 GCA_031262845.1 Propionibacteriaceae bacterium
CCACGTCACCGTCGTCGACTACGCCTTCGACTTCGTCACCGGCGTCAACTTCAGCACCGTCGACGACTTCGGCCTCGGTGGTCGTGCCACCGTCCAGTTCGGCCTCATCGTCACCCACCACCGGTCTTCCCACCCAGACAGGGCCGTCGAGCCCGGGTTCGAGCGAGCCGGTTGGCCCATCGTCGACCTCGCCGGGCTCGACGGCCCCACCAACCACCGCTCCGGCAACGGCGCCCACCGTCGTGACGCTGGCGCCCGTGACCGATGCGGCCGGGCACTGGGCGGTCACGGCGGCTGGTTTCCAACCCGGTGAGGTCGTGTCGGCCACGGTCTACTCGACTCCCCGGTCGCTCGGTCAACAGATCGCGGATGAGGCTGGTCAGGTCACCTTCCAGTGGACGATGTCAGCCGACGAAGCCGGCCAGCACCGGTTGGTTCTGACCGGTCCGCAATCCGGCGAGGTCGTGCAACACTTCACGGTCGCGCCCACGGATACCGTCTCGGCCAGTTCGACGAATTCGGCCCCAGCGCCGGCGGCAACCAGCTACCAGACCTCCGAGAAACCGGCTGCTCTCAGCCAGACCGGTGCCTCAGCCCACCCCTGGGCCGTGGTCGTGGCCGTGCTGGCCCTGGTCCTCGGCGCCGTCGGCCTGACCGTGTCCCGGCGTCTCAAGCGCCGCAGCACCATCTAGTGGCCTGTCGCATCGAAAATGTCGTATTCGCGGCACCCGGTGGGGCACCCAGCGGCGTTGTCGTCGTCGCCGGTAGATCCACTACCGGCTCCTCCTCCGCCTTGCTGGCCACCCCACCGGCCACCACGAATGACACGACATTTTTGACGCGACAGGCCACTAGTGGTCAGCCCCATATAGGCAACCCAAATTCCAAGCCAAAATGGTTCGAAAATCGGCCAAAATCGAACCATTTGGGCTTGGAATTTGAGTCGCTGTGGCGGTCGTGACCTGGGGTGTGCGGTCTGTCGGCATGGTCTGCGGTGACGGCGAGAACGGGACTTTTGCTCTGAATCGTTGTATTGCGGTTTCTCACGTTTAATGTGAGAATAGATCATGTGTCGATTTCAACTGTGCCGACCTCTCGTGTCCGCGCACCGCAGGCAGCGGACTGGGCGCTGTCACACGGCATAGCCTCAATGACTACCGGGCAACTAGCTGACCTGCTCGGTGTGCCAGTCACGCAGGTCTCACAACGCTTGGCTGTCCCGAAACAGCGTGGCCAGTGGATCACACCGGCGCGTGGTCTGTGGGTTCCCGTACCGCCAGAGTTTCGGGCTTGGGGAGGACCGCCTGCGGTCGAGTTCATCGCCCCACTCATGACACACCTCGAGGTCGCCTATTACGTCGGCTGGCTGGCCGCAGCAGCTGTCCACGGCGCGGCTCATCAGGCTCCGCAAATCACGCACGTCGCCACCGCCCGGACAGTCCGCGCCCGTCAGGTCGGCCGAGCCAATCTTCAATTCCACACCCGTGAACACATCGGCGCCTTACCTGTCGTGCAACGCACAGCCCGTTCTGGGGTCTATCTGGTGTCGTCACCGGAAGTAACCGCTCTCGACATCGCCAGCGACATTCTTATCTCCGGTGGTCTGGACAACGCGGCCACCGTCATCGCCGAACTAGCCGACGAACCCGGACTCGGCGACGCTACGCTGACCGGCCTGGCGCCTTTGTACCCCGACGCTGCCGTCCGCCGGGTCGGTTGGATCATCGAAACTAACACCAGCCAGCGCCTAGACAGTCTCGCCGACCAGGTCGGACGCGGATCAGCCAATCCCGCCCGCTTGCACCCTGTCTGGCCGTTGACCGGTCCGCTCGACCCGAGGTGGGGGCTGCGCCTCAACACGACTGTGGAAGTGGAATAAGAATCATGCTGTCCGTCAACGACATCGCCGCTTGGGGTATCACCCACCCCTGGGCTAGCGCCAATCAAGTCGAACAAGACCTCTTGCTGTCCCGCGCGATCTGCGCGATCGCCGACCACCCTTACCTTGGCAGCGAACTCCTGTTCCGGGGCGGCACTGCCTTGCACAAGCTCCACTTACCTGCGCCACTGCGGTACAGCGAGGACCTCGACTACGTCCGCACTACGGCTGGCGGCATCGGCCACTTAACCGGTTCGCTCATGGACCTGGGTCGTGACCTCGGTTTCCAAGTCAAGTCAAAAATCACCGAGCATCCTAAGGTCTACTGGCGTACCGTCAGCCAAGCTGGGGACCCGATCCGTATCAAAATTGAGGTCAACACCCACGAACGCTCACCCGCTCTGCCGACCATCCGTCTGCCATTCCAGGTCGCGTCGGCGTGGTGGAACGGCACCGTTGACGTGCCAACATTCCAACTGCCCGAACTCATTGCCACGAAACTGCGGGCCTTATTTCAGCGGTCAAAAGGCCGCGACTTGTTTGATATGTGGCTTGCTCTGACTCAGACCTCGCTCGACCCCACCGCGGTGTTGGCCGCGTTCAGCCCTTATCGGCCCGCCGGATACACGTCAAAAACCGCTATTGCCAACCTCGAAGCCAAACTCGCCAACCCCGATTTCCGCCACGATCTCAACGAACTCGCCGCTCAACCATCCGTCACCTACAACCC
>JAISGZ010000089.1 GCA_031262845.1 Propionibacteriaceae bacterium
GTCAGCGGCCGAATTGTCACCACCTCCCCTGACACCGTGTCCTTGGATTTGGAGGCGGCCGAGGGCACACCGGCGAAGTCGGCCCGGTCGCGGACAGCGGCTGCGGACAAGACCGCTAATCTGATCGAACTGGACTACACCGACGTTGTCACCGCCCAGGTTCTCATCGAGTGGAACCGCCCGACCACAACCGAAGACGGCGACATGACGTCTCAGTCTTTCGAGAAGGAGTTCCCTGATGGATATTGATCTGGCCGCTTTACGCCAACTCGAACAGGAACGCGGTATCAAAGCCGACGTCGTCATTGGCGCCATCGAAGAGGCGCTCTGGAACGCCTACGAAAAAACGCCGGACCACGTGCCCGGGGGCCGGGTGGCGTTCGACCGGAAATCAGGCAAGGTTGCCGTCTTGGTGCCGCAGTTGGACGAAGCCGGCGAGGTGGTTGGTGAATACGACGACACGCCGACCGGTTTCGGCCGGGTGGCCGCGACGACCGCTCGTCAGATCATCGTGCAGCGGATTCGGGCGGCCGAAGACGAACAGAAATACGGTCATTTCGCGTCCGAACGGGGCGACATCGTCTTGGGCACGATCCAACAGGACCGGGATTCGCGGACTGTTCGGGTTGACCTCGGCTCGGTCGAAGCCATCATGCCGCAAGCCGAGCAAGTGCCGACCGAGGATTATCGCCACGGTCGCAAGCTTCGGGTTTACGTCACCGACGTGCGCAAGGAATTGCGCGGCCTTCAGGTAGTGGTTTCCCGGACTCACCACGGCTTGGTCGAGAAACTGTTCGCCTTGGAAGTCCCGGAAATCGCCCAGGGCATTGTCGAGATCAAGTCGATCGCCCGCCAGCCGGGCCACCGGACGAAGATCGCGGTCTGGTCGAATTCACCCGAGGTGTCGGCCAAAGGGGCTTGTATCGGCCCGATGGGCCAGCGCGTCCGAGCGGTCATGCACGAATTGGACGAAGAGAAAATCGACATCATCGACTGGTCGCCCAACCCGGCCGAATTCATCGCCAACTCGCTGTCACCGGCCCGTGTCATTCGGGTTGACTTGGTCGATCAGACGATCAAACAGGCTCAGGCGATCGTGCCGGATTATCAACTCAGTTTGGCGATCGGCCGCGGTGGCCAGAACTCCGATCTGGCCGTCCGGCTGACGGGGTGGCGGATTCAGGCGATCGCTGACACGGCCGGGTCGGATGCGCCGGCTGCCGATCGGGGTCGTGGGCAGGATGCATCGTCCGCCGATCGGGCTCGTGGGTCGGGCGATTCGGAACGTCGGCGCTCGTGAGCCGACCTTTGGGATTAGGCAAACTGGTGAGTTTAGGCCGACCTGTGAGGCTGAGTCGAGCGGTGGAGCCGGAACGACCGATGGAGTTGAGCCGATTGGTGGAGTTGACCCCAGGGTTCGCCAGCGGACTTGATTACCAGCTGACATGATGTCTGGTCGATCTGATCAAGCCCATCTTGATATCGGTGATGCAGTCTCACCATCCGTTTCCCGTCCGATCCGGACCTGTGTTGGTTGTCGTCAACGGGCAACACAAGACCAGTTGATCCGCCTAGTCTGGAGCGATCAACACCAAGCGGTCGTGGTCGATCGACGTCAGCGTTTACCGGGTAGAGGCGCTTGGCTTCACCCAACTAACCACTGTCGTGATCTGGCACTACGCCGTCGTGCCATTGGCCGGGCCTTACGCCGTAGTGGTGGTGTCGTCGATTGGTCCAACTGGCCGGTGACGGACCCGACACAGTGACACTCAGTCACTCGTAGGCCGTCGCGTCTGGAATTTTCGGACAAATGAGTTGTCCTATTAGCGGTATCGGGTGAGGCAACAGCCGCGTTGCCGTCCCCACCGCTAGGTTCACGCTCGCTCTCCCCCTCGTTTCACCAGCCACTACAAGTAACACGAGAATTCTCGGCAGCGAAAAGTTCAGACACGTCAGCCCACCAGGGGGTCGCCGTGGCAACAACCGCCGAATCGGGCTAACCACTACTGTGTGATCCGTGCCTAAACGTCACCCGTGGCTCTTCGTTGGCTTGATCCTCATCGTCGTGGGGGTGGTTGCCGGGGCGGTCAGCAACCTGACCGGTTGGTTCGACGAACCGACCATCATCGGCAAACCGCGCCCCACCTACACACCACCGCTGGCCCCCGTACCCGACGGCGCCTTGGCCGTGGCCGATCTCATCGAACCGGCCTGGGCTGGTCTGGCAGGCGCCGCCCAGGCTGACTGGGCCGGCGGCGACGCCCCTCGTTTCCAGCTCATGGCTGATACCCTGGCCAGCCACTGGCGGATCTTGACCGGCCCGAACCCGCTGGCCCGGATTGATCCCGGCGCCCCGGCCAGCGCCAGCCCGAGCGCCTCGACGACCGATCCCGAAATCGTCCCGACCACGTCTACTCCCCCAACCGCGACCCCTGGGACAACCGCTTCCGCCTCGGCTCCGGCCGCTGTTCCCGGGGAACCGGTTGTGGCCGACAACCGGAACAGCGCCATCAGCCAGATCACGACCGCCTTGGCCGCCGTCAGCCAGGAAGAATGGTCTCGAGCGGCTCAGAGCAGTCTGGCCGAAGCCTCGTGGTGGACGGGTTTGGCTGGGGCGACCGACCAGGTTCAACTCGGACTGAACGGCGTCTACAACGCTCCCACACCGCCCAACCCGACGGTCACCGTAGCCCCGGCGACCAACTCGGCGACCGCCCTCAACCGGGTCGCAGCCGCCTACGACGAAGCCATCTTCATTGTCAGCGGACTGGTCGGACAGGCCGTTGGCAACGGTGTCGAAACCAGCTTGACGACGACCTGGCGGCAACTGGAGAGCCGTCGTGACGCCATCGTCACCCTGGCCCAGAACAACGGTTGGACGGTCGATCCGCCGGCCGCCGCCTACAAGCTGCCGACCGTCGCCGACGACCAGGCCGCTCTGACCGCCGCCGGTCAAGCCATCGCCTCCATCAGCCAAGCCGTCACCGTCTGGCTAGCCACGGCCTCCGATCAACGGACGGCGGCCATCGCTGAACTCCAAGCCGTCGTGCCCTTAGGACAGGGCTATGTGACCGCCATCTGGGTTGGTTGGCCGGATTAACTTCTCCTGCCACAGAATGATCCGGAACCGGCTGCGGTCCGCGACAAACCACTAGCCAACGCTCTGGCCGACGGCTGAACTTCCAGAACAGATTGATCCGGAACAGTCAGATTGAGACGAACCATGGACTACGCCTCGACCCGCGCTAGCTGGCTGATGACAGCGACGGCGTCGGCCAACGGCACCGACTGTTTTGTCCCCGCCAAACGGTCACGGACTTCGACGACACCGTCGGCCAAGCCGCGACCGACAATGACGATGGTCGGGAAACCCAACAGCTCGGCGTCGGCGAACTTGACGCCCGGCGACACTGGCCGGTCGTCCCAAACCGTGTCCAAGCCGAGACCGTCGAGTTCAGCCGCCAGCCGTTCGGCAGTCGTCATAATCTCGTCGGTTTTCCCGGCGCTGACGACGATGACGTCATAGGGCGCCAGGTGTCGCGGCCACATCAGACCGCGCTCGTCACAGTTCCTTTCCGCCACCATCGCCACGGCCCGGGAGATACCGAGCCCGTACGACCCCATTGTGACGGTCTCCAATTTGCCGTTCTGGTTGAGCACCTGCAGCCCGAGCGCTTCGGCGTAACGCCGTCCCAACTGGAAAATGTGGCCAACTTCGACACCCCGAGCCAACTCCAACGGCCCCGAACCATCGGGCGCTGGATCGCCCTCCCGGACCTCAGCCACATCGATCACCCCATCGGCCGTGAAGTCCCGCCCCGCAACCAGACCAATAACGTGTTGATCAGCCACATTGGCGCCGGTAATCCAACTCGTACCGTCGACCACCCGGGGGTCGACCAGGTAGCGCAACTGGGTTGAACCGTCGGCGCCGAGGAAAGCCACCGGCCCGGTCTCGGTCAATTCGGCCGGCCCGATATAGCCCTTGACCAGAGCCGGATAACGCGCGAAATCGGCCTCATCGAAGGGCTGGACATCGGCCGGGTGAACAGCCGCTTCGAGCCGCTTGAGATCAACCTCACGGTCACCCGGCAGCCCGATGACGAGCGGCTCGGTCGTACCGTCCGGGTGTGTCAACCGCAGCACGACGTTCTTCAACGTGTCAGCGCCAGTCCACGGCCGTTCGGGCTGAGCCACCACCTGGTTGACCGCGGTCACCAAGCTGTCGATGGTCGTCGCCCCAGGCGTCAACACCGTCCGTGGCGCCGGCAGAGCCGCCATTACCGCCGGGTCGACCGGCGCTGGCGGCGCCACCTGCACCGCCTCGACGTTGGCCGCATACCCACCCGGTGAACGGACGAAAGTGTCTTCGCCGTACTCCGACAAGGCCAGGAACTCTTCCGACCGGGAGCCACCCATCGCCCCCGACATCGCCGACACGATGACGTAGTCAAAGCCCAAGCGGTCGAAAATCTTGATATAAGCCTGGCGGTGCTGCTCATAAGCGGCGGCCAAACCCTCATCGGACAGGTCAAAACTGTAGGAATCCTTCATGATGAATTCCCGGCCCCGCAAAATCCCAGCCCGCGGCCGGGCTTCATCACGGTATTTCGTCTGAACTTGAAAAAGAATGAGCGGTAAATCTTTATATGACGAATAGAGGTCTTTGACCAGCAGCGTAAACATTTCTTCGTGCGTCGGACCGAGGAGATAATCGGCCCCGGTCCGGTCGTGCAACCGGAACATACTGGGACCGTAGTCACTCCAGCGCTGGGTGGCCTCGTAAGGTTCACGCGGCAACAGGGCCGGGAAACTGACCTCCTGGGCGCCGATCGCGACCATCTCTTCGCGGACAACCTGTTCAATCTTGGCCAAGACCCGCAGCCCGAGCGGCAACCAGGCGTAAATCCCCGGCGCCACCCGCCGGATATAGCCACCCCGCACGAGCCAACGATGACTCGGCACGACGGCATCAGCCGGGTCCTGGCGCAGCGTCCGGACGAACAACTGAGACATCTTGTCAATCATGGTTTCCACTCCTCATCCAGCCATCGGGCAGTGTCCGGCGACCCGCCGGGCTTACCCTACCGGCGCTCTCGGACAGCCCGTGACCGAAGACTTCAGCTGCCCACCCGTGACCGGTGAACTTCGCCTGAACTTCCCGTCCGCGACCTCGGAAAAGTCCAGTTTGCCGTAGCCAAAGCCCGGTCTCTCAAATCCTCAAAGCCAACAAGGAAGATTTTCTCGAACCGGGCTTCGGCAACCTAAACTTTGACGGAACCTTGAACGGCCGCCCCTCCGGAATTAGAAACAGCAATGTAGGCTCTTCGCTAGTTCGCCACCTCGGCGCCGGGGCTGCCTCCTCGTCGGAGCTGGATATCGTCGAGGGAAGTATCGACTTCAAGGAGTTTCTTGATCACCGTAGACTCACTGTGCAAACGTTTCGGCGATGTCCGGGCGATTGACAATGTCTCCTTTGCTATCGAAGACAGCGAATTGTTCGCTTTACTCGGCGCCAACGGAGCCGGTAAGTCGACCACAATTTCTTGTATGACGACGACGCTGCAACCGGATTCCGGCAGTGTCACGATCAACAACCGGGTGATCGGCCGAGACAATGAAGCCATCCGGCGTGACATCGGCATCGTCTTCCAAACCTCACTGCTCGACACGGCCTTGACGGTGCGGGAGAACCTGGCTTTCAAAGCCAAGCTGTACCGGGTGGACCCGGCCCGGATCGACGAGGTCTGTGATCTGGTGGCGCTCAACGAATTCGCCAACCGCCGCTACGGCAAATTGTCGGGTGGTCAGAAGCGTCGGGTCGATATCGCCCGGGCTCTCCTCCACCGCCCCAGTGTCATGTTCCTCGATGAGCCGACCTCCGGTCTCGACCCCCAAAGCCGCTCCCAAGTCTGGGACGCCATCAACCGGTTGCGTGAAGAAAACCAAGTCACGGTGATCTTGACGACCCATTACATGGAAGAAACCGAAGAAGCCGACCACGTCGTCGTGGTCGATCACGGCAAGATCGTGACCGAGGGCACACCAGCCGATTTGCGGACGCAGTTCTCGGCTCCCCGCTTGCGGCTGATGCCGCTGACGTGGGAAGACGGCCAAGACATCGAAGTTCTCTTGGAGCGGACTCGGCCCGGTCAGTGGTGGCGTGAACCGGGGAGTTTGCGGATCGACGTGACGGATCCTCAAGACGCCATCCGGGTACTCGATATTTATCGCCCCCTGATCCGGGATTTCGAATTTGTTCACGGTTCGATGGACGACGTCTTCATGAACCTGCTGGCTGCCCGAGAGGAGAACCGCTGATGCGCAACGCGCTGCTCCTCGGCCGCCGTAATTT
>JAISGZ010000143.1 GCA_031262845.1 Propionibacteriaceae bacterium
CCGGGCAGCAACCGCCGCCAGGTCCCGGTGACAGTTGCCCGGCTGGAGTCACGATCACCGTCGCCAAGGCCGGTTCGGCTTACGGTTTCACGGCCACCGGTTACACAGCCGGCGATCAGCTCAGCGCCGCCATCGTCCAGTTGCCGAGCACGACGCCAGTCGCCAGCCTGACCACGAACTACGCCAATAGTGCGGGGCAAGTGAACTTTAGCTGGACGCCGTCGGCGACCACCGCGGCCGGGAACTACGCCATCGTGGTGACCGGTCCGGGTAATTGCACCAAGAGCCAGTCGTTCCAGGTCAATAACGGCTTGTCGAACACCGGTCCGCGCTCGATCACCAACGTGCTCGGCCTGATCGGTCTGCTGGCGCTGGGGCTGGGTGGGATCAGCCTGGTTGGTCGGACTTGTTACCGGCGCGCTGAGCGCTGACACCGTGTGACTGACTCGGCGTGATCGCGAGCCATTGAGGAGAGGGCGGTTCGTGATCGGTGGTCGGACCTCACCGGTTGAATGGCCCCTTGGTTCGGAACTGTCCACTCTCGAATCAGTCGTCCGATAATGGTCGCTCCGAGAGGATTTTCCATTCGGAAATGGTCTTCGATTCTGCCTGGTGGACTGATCGTCAGGCGGTGTCGCCGTGTGAGGGCAACCAGACCCGGTAGTCTCCAGGCGTGAATATTGACGCGCCAGTGCCGCAACGGTCAGTTGTCACCTTGTCGTGCCACGATCAACCGGGCATCGTCCACGCCGTCAGCGGCGCCATCGTCACGGCCCAGGGCAATATCACCGAGTCGCAGCAGTATTCGTCGCCCGACAGCGGCCGCTTCTTCATGCGCATTGAGGTCGAACACACCAGTAGCCAAGAAGAGTTGCGAGCCCATTTGAGGCCCGTCACCGAGCGGTTGGGCGGCCAGTGTGAAGTCGACGCCGCCGACCGGCCCCGGCGCTGCCTGATTCTCGTGTCGACCACGCCGCACTGTCTTCACGCCCTGCTTTCACGACGCCGCTTGGGGACGCTGCCGATCGACGTGCCGATGATTTTGTCGAACCACCCCGATCTGGCCAATGTGGCTGATTTCTACGGTCTGCCCTTCGAATGGCAGCCGGTGTCGCCGGCCACGAAACCACAGATGGAGGACCGGATTCGCCAGCTGGTGGCCGAATACGACATCGAGTTGGTGGTGTTGGCCCGTTACATGCAGATTCTGTCGTCGGAATTGAGTGACGAATTGGCCGGCCGGGCGATCAACATTCACCACTCGTTCTTACCCGGTTTCAAAGGCGCCAACCCCTATCGCCAAGCCCACGCCCGAGGCGTCAAGCTGATAGGGGCGACGGCCCATTTCGTCACCGCCGACCTCGACGAAGGCCCGATCATCGCTCAACACGTAACCTCGGTCAACCACAACAAAACCGTCACCCAACTGGTCGAAATCGGCCGTGACATCGAGTCCGTCACCCTGGCCGAAGCTGTCCGCCTGTTCGTTCAGCACCGCATCCTGCTCGACGGCCTGCGAACCGTGATTTTCGACTAGCGGACGCTGAATCTGGGTCAGTGATCGTCGTAGTGACCACGGCATTGGGCGACCCGGATGACATCATCGACGACCTGGTAGATCAACCGATCGGCGTTGCTGATGCGGCGCGACCAGTACCCTGACCAGTCACCGCGCAACGGCTCGGGATGCCCCGCGCCCTCTTCGGGATGGCGGTCGATGTCCGCCAGGAGCTTGTTGATCTTCTCCACCATACGACGGTTGTCCCGTAGCCAGGAGGTGTAGTCCTCCCAGGCGGCATCATCAAACAGGACATTAACCACGGGTCAGCGCTTCTAACTCATCCAAGGTTTTGCTGACTCCGCCCTGGCCGCGGTTGAGGCGATCAATCGACGCCCGCAGACGTTCCTGGTTGGCCTCGGAATAGAACGGGTCGGCCGACACCCGGAAAGGCAACTGACGTTCGCGGATCATCTGTTTGATGAACACCGTGACAGCGGCGGTCATCGTCAGACCCAACTCATCTAATAAATCTTCGGCTTGACGTTTAACGTCCTGGTCCAGGCGGACAGTGACAGTCGCAGTTGACATGGTGGTCTCCTGAATCATCGACGATATGACACTAATAATCATACATTGTATAGCTGTTTTAGTCTGATGTGTAGCAAAGTGTCGGCGAATCCGGCACGACGACGCAGTTGTTGGGGGACAGGCTGAGGTGGAGTTCGGGGCCTGGCGGTGTGGATGTGTGGAGGTTCGCGGTCGTGCCGTCGGGGAGGCGGACGGTGACTAGGTTGGTGCCTTGGCTGGGGTGCCAGGCGATGACGGGGGCGGCTAAATCGGTTGGCGAATCGCTGCTGACTAGTCCGAACGGGCCGATGCCCAGTACTTGACCGGGGGCCAAAGTGATGCCGAAGAGAGCGGCTTGGGTGGGGCTGAGGAAGGGGCCGAAACCGAGGAATTCGGCCACCACCCGGTCGGCCGGGTGATGCCAAAGAACCTCGGGCGGGGCGACTTGGCGGAGTTGGCCGCGATCGAGGACGGCGATTCGGTCGGCGATCGCGAAGGCTTCGGCGTGGTCGTGGGTGACATAGAGCGCCGGTGTGCCGCTGGTCCGCAGACTGGTCGCGACGACGCTGACGAGGCGGTCGCGGAGGTTGCGGTCGAGAGCGGACAGTGGTTCGTCGAGCAAGACCAGTCGAGGCTGGCTGGCCAGGCAGCGAGCCAGAGCGACCCGTTGTGCTTGGCCACCCGACAGGGCGGTGACTGGGCGGGGACCGTAGCCGGCCAAATCGACCCGCTCCAACCAATCATCAACTGCCCGCCGTCGCTCCGCTCGGCTGAGTTTCTTAAGCAGCCCGTACGCCACATTGTTCGCCACTGTCAGGTGGGGAAAGAGCTGACCGTCCTGGAACAAGACGGCGAAGCCGCGGCGGTGAACCGGGGTGGTCGTGACGTCGTGCTGATCCCACCAGACCTGGCCGCTGGACAGTGGCTCGAGTCCGGCGATGGCTCGTAACAGTGACGACTTGCCAGAGCCGGAAGCGCCGAGCACGGCGACGATTTCGTCGGGCGCGACAGTCAAACTGACGTGATCGACGGCTGGGGTGACAACTGGAGGGTGGCGATGGGTTCTCGCTTCGGCTTGGCTGCGGGTTGCTAGTTCATCTTCGGTCATGGCGTCAGAAGATGATCGGCGACCGGTCCCGTAAGTGACACTGACCTGGTCGGCTCTCAGACCGTTGATTTCATTCACCACAACTTGGCCTCCTTCGGCCCGATCAATTCGGCCAGTGTGATGACCGTGGCCGTGAGCACGGCCAGGACGACTGCCGCCGCCATCGCCGTACCGAAGTTGTCGCTGCCAGGGCGGCCGATCAGGCGAAAGATGAGAACCGGCAGCGTCGGCCGGTCGGGGCGGCTAAGAAAACTCGTGGCCCCAAATTCACCCAGGCTGGTGGCGAGGGCGAAACCGGCTGCCAGACCAATGCCGCGACTCAACAGTGGCAGGTCGATGGTGGCGAGAATCCGGCCGGGCCGGGCACCCAGCGTGGCGGCGACTTGGTCAAGCCGTGGATCAAGCGCTCGCCACAGTGGCAGCAAAGTCCG
>JAISGZ010000249.1 GCA_031262845.1 Propionibacteriaceae bacterium
CGCCGAGCGCCGGGCCGGATCGAGGTAAAGCGCCTGGTCCGGTCGCCCAGTCAGGTGAGTTAAGTCATCAAGTTGGTGGACGTTGACGCTGGCCGGGGCGACAGGCTTCAACGTCTCAAGATTGGCTTGGGCCAGAATCGCCAACACCAGGTCTCGTTCCCAGCCTTGAACCGCCAGTCCAGCCTCGGCCGCGGCCATGGCATCGATTCCCAGTCCGGTCCCGGCGTCGACCAGACTAGTCACGCCAGCTTCGACGAGCCGTCGGGCCCGCCAGCGGGCGACCTCACGTCTGGTCGCCATCTCAAGACCGTCCCGGGTCAGGAAAACCTGGTCTGCCCAGTCGCCCAGTTTCTTCACCGCCCGGCGTCGCAAAGCGATTTGATCCAACACCACGGTGGCTTGTTCGGCCGACAAGTGACGCCGCCAGCGCCGGGCAGTGGCAGGAGACGACGGGTCGGTTTCGGCGGCCGCTTGAGCTAGCCACGGCGTCGCAGCCGCTGACACCAGCCAACGGGCCACCTCAACATCCATGCCCGTCAGGTTAGTGGAGGAGATCGTCCGGCCGGTCGCCAGCGCTCGACCAGTCATTGCTGTCAGCGACCGTGAACCGTTCGACCTCAAGACCAACTAGCCACCTCAGACCGAAACCGGCCGCGACCAGCAGTCACAGTCCGGAGTCCCTAGTTCACAGGTAGAGGCCGGTTTGTCCCTCACTCAACCGAGTCGCGGCCACGGCGTGAAGATCGCGTTCCCGCAACAGCAGGTAGGTCGTACCGTGGAGTTCAACCTCGGCCGTAGCCTCGGGATCGAATAACACCGAATCGCCTTCTTTGACCGACCGGATATTCGGCCCTAAAGCCACCACTTTGGCCCAGTCCAGTCGTCGGCCCATCTGAACCGTCGCCGGAATCACGATGCCAGTGCCAGTTTTCCGCTCGCCGTGACCGTCTTCAGTCTCGACTAAAAGGCGATCGTGCAACATCCGAATCGGTAAGGCTTCGGTCGACGAACGCCCTGATTTCGTTAGGCTCACCGGCGGACGCCACGAATAAGGCCGACCACCGCCGCTACGCCCACGACGCCGCCGGCGATCGCCGCCAAGCGGTCGACGCGCCACCCGTTGTCGTCTTTGATTTCCGACTTCAGCCGCCGCCAACTTTCCTGAGCGGTCGCTTTCGCTTCGTCGATTGTCCGGTGGGCAGTCGCTTTCGCCTCGTCGATCGTCCGGTGGGCGACTGCTTTCGGATGGACTTCGTTGATCAACGAACCGATGTTGCCGGATAGGCGCTGTCTGGCCTCAGCCAAATCCCGCTGGATGTCCTCAACGCCACGCTTGGAGGCCGAGTCCTGTGAGCCTGTCATATCGTTCTCCTACGACCGCCGATGCCAGTGGCACCAGTCGGGTTAACTATGCCACGAATGGGACCATCGGCCGCAGCCAGTCCTGATTCCTCCACGATCGGACTGAAGATGTACGGCCAAAACGAGGATTATTGGCCAGGAAAATTTCTCGCGACCGATACTCGCGACAAAAAGTTGTCCGGCGGAAAAACATCAGCCTGGAGTCCCCTAGTCGCCTAGTCGCCCAGCCCTCGGGCCGTCATGGCATCACCCGTGGCTTGGGCGTAGCCAACCGCCCGGATCACGACCTGGGTGGCTTGCGCCCCGAGCCGACCCCGCAGTCCACGGGCTCGAACGGCCTCCCGGATGGTCGCGAAAGCCCCGGCCAGATACGGAATCGACCGCACCATGATGAGGACGGCGAGGCCAAATCGTTCCGGCCGGAAACCCCACCGAGCCAGAGGCCGGGTCAACCCGACGAGAGCGTCGATCAAGACCGGCGCCGGTGTTGTCATGACCACCAGCCGACTGGCCCACAAGGCCAACGTCAGGTTGCCGACGATGACGGCCCCAGCCAGCCAACTGTTGCTCCAGGCATTGACCCCCCAGACCACCGCCAGCAAAATCAAAAACCCCGGCGCCACCCCCAAACCCCGGCGCCACCCGAGCCGAGCGGACAGCAGCAAGATCACGGTCAGCACCAAGCCGGCCAACGTCACCGGCCACTGACGGACGACAAAAGCCGGTAACGCCACCGCCAGCAGAGCCACGTATTTACACCCCACCGGCCAGCTTTCCAGCGCCGAACCCATGGGCTGGTACGACCCGAAAACCCGCTCGGCGGCTGCCCCCGGAGTCACGTCGGCCACCGGTCTGGACCATCTGCGACCGCATCCGGGCTGGCTGAGTCGGGGTCGAGAGACTGATGAGTCGCTTCAGTCACGGTCCGGTTCGGTTCGCCGGCTGCCAGGTGGCGGTAGTGATCAATCGCCGCCGCCGGTTGGCCATCGAAAACCAGTTGTCCGTCATCGATGACGAGGGCTCGGTCAAAGGTCTCGGCCCAAGTCAGATCATGGGTCGCCACGATGATCTGTTGGTCCAACCCGGCCAGACGCTCATGTAACAGGCGACTATTGCGCAGATCCAGCAGCGTCGTCGGCTCATCCGCCACGATCACCCGCGGCCGCACGGCCAAGACCGATAACAAAGCCACCAACTGGCGCTCGCCGCCCGAGAGGTCGTAAACACTCGATTGCGCGAGCCGGCCCAATCCCCACTGATCCATCAAGGCCAGAGCCTGCTGGTGTCGTTCGGCCCGGTCCGACACCAAGTGACGCAAACTCAATTCGATGTCCTCGACAGCGGTCGGCATCAGCAGTTGGGATAACGGATCGGTGAAAACGAACCCGACCTGGCGCCGGACGGCCGCCGCCTGACGGCCGAAGGGACTGAGTTGGTTGACCTCGACCTGGCCGCTGGTCGGAGTCACCAAACCATTGATCAGTCGCAGCAAGGTCGATTTGCCTGACCCGTTGGCGCCCAATACGACCACCCGCTGTTGACTCAGTTCAACGGTCAGGTGACGCAGTAGTTGCCGCGGCCCGGTGGGTGTGGCGACGGTGACACCGACGTCCTGGAAAGTGATCACGGCCAGCCGTTCGCTCTGGCGCCAGCATCAGCCCACCGTCGGTCGGTCATCGAACCTCCGACGCGGTTCCGACCGCGACGGGCACTGACCGTTGCGCCACGAGGGCTGGGAAAGTCCGGTCAACGATCACGGTAATGGCCCCGGCGATCACGCATTTCACCACGTCACCGGGCACAAAACGAATGTCGTAAAGGGCCGCCACGGGTAAGGTCATGGCCAGATTAGCCATCAGCCCGAGAATCCCCAGGGGGTGAAGCAACAAGAGATTAGGCACCAGCGCCGCCAGCGAGAACTTGGCGATCAGCCAGCGTCGGGCACCTCGCCGACTACGCTCCGCCAACCAACCCGTGACCAGGGCAACGAACGGGAAACTCAGGAGATAGCCAACCGTTCCACCACCGAAAACACCAAGTCCGGCCACGCCGCCAGCGAAGATCGGGAGACCGGCTAAACCAACCACGATATAGAGCAAGACAGCTAGACAACCGCGGACAGGACCGAGCACCAAACCGGTCAGAGCGATCATCAGAGTCTGCAAAGTGATCGGCACCGGCCCGACCGGCACACCTGGCACCAGGGCTGTACAGACGGCGATGAGGGCTGCGAAGACCGCGATCAGAGCCGTGTCACGCCGGGTTGACCGGGCCGAACCAGTGATCGGCGAGTTTTCGTTGGTCATCCGATCGGGTAATGATGACGAATCCGAACCTGACATACCGCGCCTCCTCTTCTTGTCTGCTGTTGTCGCTACGGTTGTGTCACCAGCCAAAGGCAGTCCCCAAGATGATCGATCGTGCCACCAACGACTGATCGGTCCATCAGTCACCCAGGTTCCACACCGTCAAGCCACCGTAGCGCGAACTGTTTCATACCCACATCACGTCTAACTACGTCAAGTGAACTGCCTCAAGCTCCCCAGCGGTCAGCTTCAACCCGAGTGGTCCACGACTAGATCAGAGTCACCATCGGTCACCTCGACCGAATTGCCACCGCGATCAGCCAACACCGTTGAACCACTAACCGGGCGGCTTGAGGGCTCAATTTATGGCACTAAGTCCAGTGTCGCGATGACTGTCCACCAGTCGATGACCGGCTCGGCCACACTGGTATCAGTCGTCCAGACCAGATTGGCGACCGCCCACAGCGCATCGACTTGGCCGTCACGATCGCTTGGTATCGAGTCCAGTTCAATGACGCCGCCGCTGACCTTAGCCGTGACCGAGCGACACCGCACCTGACCCGGTTCGATGACGGCTTGACGACCGGGTGTCAGCAGTCCGCTGACATCACTGGCCAACCACGTCGGCCGCTCATCGGCCCGAGCGGCGCAGAGATCAGCTTTGCCGTGACTGCCGGATAGCACCAAGAGCGAATCTAACCCGGCCCGCCTGGCCCCGGCGATATCGGTGTCCAAACGGTCCCCCACCATGATTAGGTTCCGGGTCCTCAGGCGTCGGATCGTCTCGTC
>JAISGZ010000096.1 GCA_031262845.1 Propionibacteriaceae bacterium
GCGTTCGTCCTGAGCCAGGATCAAACTCTCCGTTGAAAACTTAACGGCCCAACCTCACAAGTGAGTTTGAACCAAGTTCAACATAGAGTTGATGACCTGACAGGATCCATTGCTGGATCGTCATTCATCAAAGGAACCGTTCAGAGGATCGAAATCCTCGTCACGGGGCACTGAATTTAGTGCATTTTTGGCATTGACTATAAGCACGCTGTTGAGTTCTCAAGGTTCGGGTGCGTCCCGCTCTTAGGCCTTCCGGCCCGCGTTTGGGGCAACTCGCGAAACATTACCCGGAGCTTTTCGATTAGTCAAATCGCTTCGCTTCCAGTTTTCCTTCTCCAAGTCGATCTCCGCTGGGCCCACTCAAGAACTCCAGAGGTCGTCAACTTGATGACGGAAGTTGCCTTCACAAGGTCAGATTCCCGATTTTCAACGGTTCTCCGACCTTCCGTTTCGCAGAAGGCTTGGCAGAATTTACCCAGCCTTCCCGGTCCTGTCAAATCGTGTCCATGGCGGGTCTGTCCGGAGTCATCGAAGACCGTCTTTCGACGTCATTTCGACGTCATCCGACCGACTCTCAGAAGCTGTCTAGGCCGTCACCTGAAGCAGGCCGACGGTCTTTTTTCCCCGTCGGAGGACGACATAGCCGCCGGGCAGCAGATCGGCCGTCGACAGGCTGTGGTCGATTGACTGGTAGCGCTCGTTGTTGACGTAGGCCCCGCCTTCTTGGATGGCCCGCCGGGCCTCGCCTTTCGACTTCACGACCTGTGCCGCCACCAAGGCATCGGTCAGCTTGAGAGCCTCGACCGTCGGCACCTCGGCGACTGTTAGCTCGGCCGCTACGCCGGCCAGCGTGGCGGCATCCAGTTGTCTGAGATCGGCCGCGCCGAACAAGGCTTGGGCGGCCTGGGTCGCCAGTTGGCGTTGCTGTGGCGAATGAACCAGATCGGTCAAGTCATCAGCCAAGACCCGCTGGGCGGCCCGCCGTTGTGGCTCTTCGACGGTCAACCGGGCCAGTTCCTCGATTTCCTCCCGTGACCGGTTCGTGAAGGCTTTGACATAGCCGACCACCATGTCGTCTTCGGCGTTGAGGAAGAATTGATGGAACTGGTAAGGCGAAGTCATCGCCGGATCGAGCCAGATCGCGCCACCGGCGGTTTTACCGTATTTCGAACCGTCGGATTTCGTGATCAGGGGCGTTGCCAGAACGTGAACGTGATCACCGGTGACGCGGCGGATCAAATCGGCCCCGGCCGTCATATTGCCGAATTGGTCCGACCCGCCGGTTTGCAAACTGACACCGTAACGCTGATGCAAGGTCAAGTAGTCGTAACTCTGTAACAGGACGTAGGCGAATTCGGTGAAGGAAATCCCCTCCTCAAGTCGGCTTTTGACGATTTCACGGGCCAACATGCGTGAGATCGAGAAGTGTTTACCGACGTCACGCAGGAAATCGAGGACGGACAATTGAGCCGTCCAGTCGTAGTTATTGACGATTTGACCACCGTTGGGGCCATCAAAGTCGATAAAGCCTTCGACTTGGCTGCGAATTCGCTCGACCCAGCTCGCCACTAGGTCTTTGGGGTTGAGATTGCGCTCGGAGGTTTGACGCGGATCACCGATCAAACCGGTTGAGCCGCCAACTAACAAATACGGCGTGTGACCGGCAGCTTGGAGACGGCGGATCGTGATCAGCTGGAGCAAATTGCCCATGTGAAGACTGGGCGCACTGGGATCAAAACCCACGTAAGCGGCGATCTGTTGATCGTCGAGGGCGGTTTTCAAGGCCTCGGGGTCAGTGCTGTGGGCGATCAAACCGCGCCATTGGAGGTCGTCAAATAGTCCAGTCATGTTCCCCACCCTAGTGGGGTGTGGAGGCGAAAACTGCGTGTCGGTGTGCTGGCCGCTGGGGACCCAACAGGTGGCCGCGAATACGTGAATCTTCGACGCGACAGGGCACTAGTGCTCTGTGGAGGCGCACCAACGGCTTGAGATCAAGTCGTTGATGAAGGGGAAGACTGACCGAGTAGGTAGCCATAGCGCTGCCGGGTGTCGTCACGGTAGTGCTCGATATAGGCCAGGATCGTGGCTGAGGCTATCTGTTGCCACTCGTGAGCCAGCGCGTCGGCGGCCATCTGGCGGACCAGAGAATCCGCCACCGCCACGGGCCGACCGTGACTGTCACGTCCTTGGCGCAGCGCTGTTAACAACTCGGTCAAGGTCGCGACCGAACCGGATTTGGCTTGCCGGGCCAAGGCTCCCAAGCTGGTCGGGCCGGCCCAAGCGGCCAGGGCTTGTAAGCGGTCGATGATCAGTCCGCCGTCATTGCTGTGGAAGGCTTCGATCAGTTGCAGCTGAACCGTCTGGGCGGAGGCATGTTCGTGATCCACCACCCGTTGAGCCGGCTCAGGCGTTGGCAGACGGCCCTGGTGTCCGGCTGAGGTCAGCGGGGTGCGGGGCAGCCGGTCCATTGGTGTCGAGGACGGTGCCCGCTGGGTTCCGGCAGCGGACGGTGAGGTTGACGAAGTTAAAGGGGCGAACGGGCTGGTCTCAGTTGGTGACGGTGAAGCCTTGAGCCTGGGTTCCGGTTGCGTGCCGCTGTCCGGAACAGCGCCCACCCCGGACGCCTGGGGCTCGGCCCAATCGTTGATCGGCTGCCGTTGGGTACCGCCGTCAGCGGCGCCACTCATCATGGACTGCCTGGGCCCGGACGAAACCGGCCGGGGCTCTTGTTGAGAACCACCCTCCGTGACACCACCAAGGTGATCGCGAGTTGAGACTGACAGAACCGATGGTGAGACCGCGGAGGCTTCGATTTTCGTCGGATCAGAGCTAGTGACTCGCGGTTGGCGTGACGGCGACGGCTGGTCATCCACGGCGGCCGAGGCCGAACTTGCCGGAGCGGCGGTCGTCGATGAGGCCGATCCGGGTTCCGGGTTGGGCGGCAAACCTGGCAAACCGGATAAACCTGGCAGCCCGGCTAAGGTCGCGCTCAACTCGTCGAGTTGAGCCCGGACCTGGTCTTCGGCCGTGCCACCGCGGCCATTGCGGGCCGCGATCGACCCGTGAACGGTCAGAACCGTTTTAACCTCGGGGCGCAGTTCGGCCGATATTTCGGCCAGTTGGAAATCGGTCAGGTCGGGCAGGTCGATCCCCCGGGCTTCGCAGTAACGGACAGCCTGGCCGGCGATGTCGTGGGCCTGGGCGAAGGGGACGTGTTGCCGTACCAACCAGTCGGCCAAATCGGTCGCCAGCGCAAAACCGGCGCCGGCTTCGGCCTCCAACCGTTCGCGCCGGAAAGTCAGGGTCGCCACCAGGCCCGCCATCGCCGGCAGCAGGATAAGCAACTGGTCGATGGCGTCGAAAATCGGTTCCTTGTCTTCTTGGAGATCCCGGTTGTAGGCCAGCGGCAGGCCTTTCAGGGTTGTCATGAGACCGGCCAAGTGACCGACCAGACGGCCGGATTTACCGCGTGCCAACTCAGCCACATCAGGATTTTTCTTCTGCGGCATGATGCTGGAACCGGTTGACCACTCGTCGGCCAGGCTGACGAAACCGAATTCAGCCGTCGCCCAGAGCGTGATCTCCTCGGCCAAGCGGGATAAGTCGATCCCGATTTGGGCCAGCACGAACAGGGCCTCGGCGACATTGTCACGGGCGGCCGTACCATCAATCGAGTTCGGCACCGAGCCCGTGAACCCCAATTCGTGGGCCACCAATTCTGGGTCCAAACCCAACGAAGTTCCGGCCAAGGCCGCTGAACCATAGGGTGACCAGGCTAAACGTTGATCGACATCACGCAGGCGTTGGAGATCGCGGACCAGGGGCCAAGCGTGGGCCAACAAATGGTGGGACAGCAGCAGCGGTTGGGCGTGCTGCAAGTGGGTCCGGCCGGGCATCGCCACCCCGAGGTGTCGGCGAGCCTGATCGGTCAGAGCTTGGATGACCGCCCTCACTTCAGCCGCCACCAAGACGAGGTGATCGCGCAGATAGAGCCGGATCAAGGTCGCGATTTGGTCATTCCGGCTGCGACCGGCCCGCAAACGACCGGCCAACTCGGGGCCAAGGATTTCGGTCAGTCCCCGTTCGAGGGCCCCGTGAACGTCTTCATCGGTCGGCGCCGGCTGGAACGAGCCGTCGTGAACTCGCCCGGCCAACTGTTCGATACCAGCGATCAGGCCTTCGTATTCCGTCTCCGTCAGCAATCCGGCCCGGGCCAAGGCCAGCGCGTGAGCGGTCGAGCCTTTGAGATCGTAGGGCGCCAGGCGCCAGTCGAATTGGGTCGATTGGGACAGCTGGAACAAAGCCTGCGCGGGCGCCCCGGCGAAGCGTCCACCCCACAAAACACCTTGGGTCACGAACTCGTCTCTTCCTTCATTTCCATTTCGGGGGCGTCAAGGCATCGGCTGATGTCAGGCCGCGGCCTGGTTCCGGGCTTGAGCGTAAAGCGACGGCCAGAGACCGAGGAATGGCGTCAAATCCTCTGGCGTCACGATCAGTGGCGGAACCAAACGGATGATAGCTGGCCGCGGAGCGTTGATCACGACACCGGCTTGTAGAGCCGCCCCCTGAACCTCGGCTGCGAGTGGCTGTTCCAGTTGGAGACCGATCATCAACCCCCGGCCCCGGACCTGGCTGACTCCGGGCAAGGTCGCCAGCCGGTCGCGCAACCAGGCGCTGGTGGTCTCGACCTGGGGCAACACCGACTCGATCTCATCGAGGGTCGCCAAAGCCACGCGACTAGCCAGCGGGTTACCGCCGAAAGTCGTGCCGTGGAGACCGGGGGTGAAGAAGTCAGCCGTTGAACCGATCGCTAAACAGGCCCCGATCGGAAAACCGTTCCCGAGGGCTTTGGCCAGTGTGATGATGTCGGGCACGATGTCGGCGGCGGTGTGAGCGAACCAGGCGCCGGTCCGGCCCAAACCGGTTTGAACTTCATCGAGCCAGAGCAGGGCGCCGTGTTGGGCCGTAATCTGGCGGGCCGCCGCCAAGTAATCAGCTGGCGGCACGATGACGCCGCTTTCGCCTTGGATCGGTTCGAGCACGACAGCCGCGGTGTCATCGTCAACGGCGGCGGCTAGGGCGGCCGCGTCACCGTAAGGGACGAAAGTGACATCACCGGGCAGGGGCTCGAACGGGGCCCGGTATTTGGCCGTCCAGGTGACGGCCAAAGCGCCGAGTGTCCGGCCGTGGAACGAGCCCTCGGCGGCCACGATCTTGGTCCGGCCGGTCAACCGGGTCAATTTGAACGCCGCCTCGTTGGCTTCGGTCCCCGAGTTCGTGAGAAAAACTCGGGCCGGGGCGGGCAGCAGGCCGGTCAGCCGTTCAGCCAAACGAATCTGCGGCTCGGTGGCGAAGATATTCGAGGCGTGACCAAGTTTGGCCGCCTGATCGGACATGGCCGCGGTCACCTGTGGGTTGGCGTGGCCGACCGCCACCACGGCGATCCCGGCCAACAGGTCGAGGTAGCGCTTGCCCTGATCGTCAAACAGATAGCAACCCTGGCCGCGCGTGAAAATCCGCTGGGGGGTGCCAAAAGTCCGCATCAGAGTGGCGTCGTACAGATCGGTCAGGGACGTCATCGAAACTCTTTTCCAGTGGGTCAGGAAGTCAAAAAAGTGTGAGCCGCTCGCGAGTCGGTTACCGCTCCGCTTCGGGCGCCAAGTATCCGGCCGGCCATCACGGCGTCACCATCGTGCCGACGCCTTGGTCGGTAAACAACTCAAGCAACACGGCATGTGGCACCCGGCCGTCGATCACACCGGCTCGGGCCACGCCACCTCGGACAGCGGCCAGACAGGCCTCCATCTTCGGGCGCATCCCGGCTCCGATCGACGGCAGCAAGCGGGTCAGTTCGTCCGCCGTAATAAAAGGTAGGACCGACTGCCGATTCGGCCAATCGGCGTACAAGCCCTCGACATCGGTCAACATGACGAGCCCGCCGGCAACTAGCGATTGGGCCAGAGCGGCGGCCGCCGTGTCGGCGTTGATGTTGTACAACTGACCTTCGTCATCCGGCGCCACCGTAGCCACGACGGGAATCCGGCCAGCTTCGATGAGATCGAGGATGGCGGCTGGATTGACTTCGCCGACCTCACCGACCAGGCCCAGATCGACGGTCGTGCCGTCAACTTCGACCTCGGCTTTGCGGGCCGTCAGCAAGCCGGCGTCTTCGCCCGACATACCGACCGCCAACGGGCCGTGGGCATTGATGAGATTGACGATTTGGCGGCCGACCTGACCGACCAGGACCATACGGACGACATCGACCGCTTCCGGCGAAGTCACCCGCCGGCCTTGGACGAAATCCGATTCGATCCCCAGCCGGTCGAGCATCGTCGAAATCTGCGGCCCGCCACCGTGAACGATGACGACCTTGACCCCACAACGGCGAAGAAAGACGATGTCGTCGGCGAAAGCTTTCTGCAAAGCCTGGTCGACCATGGCGTGACCACCGTATTTCACGACCAGGATTTGACCGGTGTAACGCTCGATCCAGGGCAAGGCTTCGATCAGGACGGCGGCTTTGGCAATTTGGGCTGACCGGTCGACTCCGGTCGTTGACACGGGCTCGGCCGGTTGTCCGAGTGACTGGCCGTTCGCCCCACTGGTTGACTGGCTCATGACGAATAATCCGCGTTCTCGGAGACATAGGCGTGAGTCAAATCGTTTGTCCAAACGGTCGCTTGATGGAGCCCACTGTGAAGATCGACCGTGACATCGACCTGCCGGGGATGAAGATCGACCTCCTGGCGATCTGCCGCCGGCGCCCCCGCCTGGTAGAGCACGATGCCGTTGAACGCCAGATCGACCTGGTCCGGGTCGAAGGCCGCTTGGGTCGTCCCGACGGCGGCCAAGGCCCGGCCCCAGTTGGGATCATTACCGGCGATGGCACATTTGAAGAGGTTCGAGCGGGCAATCGACCGCGCCACTTCGACGGCGTCCTCTTCGCTGGCCGCCCCTTTGACCGTAATCGCGATCTCGTGGTCCGCCCCCTCGGCGTCGGCGATCAACTGACGGGCCAAGTCACAGCAGACTGCCGTCAAGGCGTGGGCGAACTCCGCCCGGTCCGGCACCTGTCCGGAAGCACCCGAGGCCAGCAACAAGACCGTGTCGTTGGTTGACATACAGCCGTCCGAATCAGCCCGGTCAAAACTGACCGAAGTGGCCGACCACAAAGCCGGCGACAGATCGACCGAATCGAGGACGGCATCGGTTGTCAACACCACCAGCATGGTCGCCAAACCTGGGGCCAGCATGCCCGCTCCCTTGGCCATTCCACCGACCGTCCAACCGGCCGGAGCCGTCCAGGCGGCTTGTTTCGAGCGGGTGTCGGTCGTCATGATGGCTTCGGCCGCAGCCGTTCCGCCAGTCGGGCTCAAGACCTGGCTGGCCGCTACGATCCCGGCTTCGATGGTCGGCATCGGCAACCATTTCCCGATCAGACCGGTCGAAGCCACCGCCACATCGCGGGCCGGAACGCCGACAGCTTGGGCGGTCCACTGGGCCATCTGCTCGGCATCAGCCAAACCCCGAGGCCCGGTACAGGCGTTCGCCCCACCGGAGTTCAGCACCACGACCGCCAGTTGGCCGTTCTCAACCGCCTGCCGGGACCAGATGACGGGCGCCGCGGTCATTCGGTTCGACGTGAAAACGCCGGCCGCGTCGTGGCGCGGCCCGTCGTTGACCACCAAAGCCAAATCCAAGCGGCCATCGGTTTTCAGGCCAGCGGCCACGCCAGCGGCCGTGAAACCAGCGGCTGCAGTAACTCCCCGGGTGCGATCGATCATGGGCTGATTCTTCCACGTCGTGAGCTCAGGAGCACGTCGATCGGCCGTGATAGCCGATCTCATCCGACGGCGGTCAGCTGATGGGGCGTTGCGACCGTCTCGCTCAGCCGACCCCAAGTCAGGTTTGGTCACCGGTCGGTATCCGACTTGATGTCACGGTTGAGACGGCCAGTCGTTCCTGAGTGAACTCACGGTCAGTCGAACTTGAGCGACCTCATATCTTGAGCGACCTCATATGAGGCCGAAGCGACGGTTCTACGGCGCCACGCCGTCCACCGTCAGCCCCGTGGTTTCCGGGAAGCCGAAGGCCAAGTTCAGACATTGCACAGCCCCGCCGGCCGTGCCTTTCGTGAGATTGTCGATCGCCGCCACCGCGACCAAGCGCCCGGCCCGCTCATCGACTGTGACTTGGACCTGAACCGAATTACTCGCCAACACCGACGCGGTTTGCGGCCACTGGCCGGGCGGCAGTAACCAGACGAAGGGTTCATCCCGGTAGAACCGCTCGTACTGGGCATAGACCTCGGCCGCCGTCAGGCCGTCCGGCACGGGCGCCGTACAGGTCGCCAAGATACCGCGGGCCATCGGCACCAGGACTGGAGTGAACGACAACGTTGGGTCGGCCGCGCCCAGCTGGCGCAGATTCTGCAAGATTTCAGGTGTATGGCGATGGCTACCACCAACACCGTAGGCCGAGGTCGAACCTAAGATTTCGCTGGCCAGCAGATGGGTTTTGGCGGCTTTACCGGCGCCGGAGGTCCCGGAAGCGGCCACGATCACGATGTCTTCGCCAGTCACCAGGCCTGAAGCCACCGCCGGAGCCAAAGCCAAAGTCGAGGCCGTCGGATAACAACCCGGCTGGGCGACGCGCTGGGCTTGGCTCAACACGGCCCGCTGGCCCGGTAACTCGGGCAGACCATAGGGCCAGGTCCCGGCGTGATCGGAACCGTAATAGTGGCGCCAGTCGGCGGCCGAGCGGAGCCGGAAATCAGCCCCGCAGTCGAACAGCCGGATGGTCTCCGGTAGCGCCGCCGCCAAGGGCGCCGAAGCACCGTGTGGCAGCGCCAGAATGACGGCGTCGTGGTCGGCCAAACTGGCCGCTTCGGTTGGCTCAACCCGGCGTTCGGCCAACTGTGGCAGCTGCGGCAGATGATCACCCAACCGCGAGCCGACCGAGCTATTGCCCGTCAAGGCGCCGATCTCAACTTCCGGATGTCCGGCCAGCAAACGCACGGCCTCGCCCCCGGCGTAGCCCGTACAACCCGCCACCGCTACTCGAATCGTCATCTTTTCTTCACCTAACTTTTGGCCCAGGACCGCGTTGATCAGGTTCCGGCACCCTGATTGTGAAACTGAACCGGCCGGCCGATCATTCCCGATCGGCCGGCCGGAAGACCGCAGTGACAAGCTGTCAGTTCGTCACTTGGACTCGGTCAGTTGTTCTTTCAGTGCCTGCAAGGCCTCGTCGGAAGCCAACGAACCCGATCGTGGTGAAGCCGCATCGGCCTCGGTCGTCGAGACAT
>JAISGZ010000212.1 GCA_031262845.1 Propionibacteriaceae bacterium
AGCAGCGAGAAGGTATTCGAGGCCGTGGCCGCGTCATCAAGTGTCACCTGGAGCAGGATGCGGCCCTCGGGATCCATGGTCGTCTCCCAGAGGTCCGAGGCGTCCATTTCGCCCAAGCCTTTGTAGCGCTGGATCGGGTTGACCTGGGGCAGCTTCTTGCCGTCTTTCAAGCCCTGATCCCGCAGCCGGTCACGATCGTTGTCGTTATAGGCCAGTTCGTGGGGGGCGTTGGTCCAGCGAATCCGGAACAGCGGCGGTTGCGCCAGATAGACGTGGCCGGCTTCGATCAACGGCTGCATAAACCGGAACAGCAGGGTCAGCAACAGGGTCTGGATATGAGCCCCATCGACATCGGCGTCGGCCATCAAGACGATCTTGTAATAACGCAGTTTGGCGATGTCGAACTCTTCGTGGACACCGGTGCCGAGAGCGTTGATGATGGCTTCGACTTCTTTGTTCTGAAGAATCCGGTCGAGCCGGGCCTTTTCGACGTTGAGAATTTTGCCCCGGATCGGCAAAATCGCCTGCACCCGCGGGTCCCGGCCACCCTTGGCCGAACCGCCGGCTGAATCACCCTCGACGATGAACATCTCGCATTCTTCGGGGTTGTTCGACGAGCAATCGGCTAGTTTGCCGGGCAGGCCACCGCCACCGAGTAGACCTTTCCGGGACCGGGCCAGGTCCCGGGCCTTGCGGGCCGCCAGCCGGGCGCTGGCCGCCGACTGAGCTTTGCGGACGATGTCCTTACCCTCGGCCGGGTTGCGTTCGAACCAGTCGCCCAGCTTGTCGTTGACGACCTTCTGGACGAACGAGCGGGCTTCGGTGTTACCGAGTTTGGTTTTCGTCTGGCCTTCGAATTGGGGTTCGGCGATCTTGAGCGACAAGATGCCGGTCAGGCCCTCTCGGACGTCGTCGCCGGAAACCCGGTCTTCGGGTCGTTTGATCAGGCCCCAAGCCTGACCCCACTTGTTGACGGTGTTGGTCAGAGCGGCCCGGAAGCCCTCTTCGTGGGTGCCGCCCTCTTGGGTGTTGATCGTGTTGGCGAAGGTGTAGACGGCTTCGCTGAAGCTGGTCGACCATTGCAAAGCCATCTCCAACGACATCGTGTTTTCGTCGTTCTGAGCTTCGAGATCGATGACTTGGGAGTGGATGATCTCTTTCGACCCGATCAGGTAGGTGACGAAATCGATCAGGCCACGGTCGTAGCGAAAACCGAGGTGAATCTGTGAACCGTCGTCTTCGGTCCGGTCCGGCCGCTCGTCGGTGATCTCAATCGTCAAACCCTTGTTGAGGAAGGCCATTTCGCGGAATCGGGTCGACAGGGTTTCGAACGAATAGACCGTGGTCTCGAAAATATCGGGCGAGGCCCAGAACTCGATCATGGTGCCCGTGCCGTCGGTCGGCCCCAGTCGTTCCAGCGGTCCGTCCGGTTCGCCGAGTGAGAAGGACTGGCGCCAGACATAACCGTCACGTTCGACGGTGGCGATCAGCCGGCTCGACAGGGCGTTGACGACGGACACGCCGACGCCGTGGAGACCACCGGAAACCTTGTAGCCGGAGCCCGAGAACTTACCGCCGGCGTGGAGTTTGGTGAGCGCGACGGTCAGTGCCGAGACGTGTTCGGTGGGATGTTCGGCGACCGGGATACCGCGGCCGTCATCGGTCACCCGGATACCACCGTCGGCCAGAATCCGGACATCGATGTGGCTGGCGTAACCGGCCAAAGCCTCATCGACGGAGTTGTCGACGACCTCGTAGACCAGGTGATGAAGCCCCCGCTCGCCGGTCGAGCCGATGTACATCCCGGGGCGGACCCGAACCGCTTCCAGGCCTTCCAAAACCGTGATCGCAGAGGCGTCGTACTGGCCGGCGTCGACGTGGGAGACAAGTTGGTCGTCGCTGCTGGCCGGACTGTCAGTCGCCGGTTCAGCCATGTCGTTGGTCTCGCTCACAGAGATTTCGCTCCACTCCATCGGTTGATGAGAACACTAGTTGTCACTCGTGACAGTCATCCGGATAAACCGGGCAAACTGTCGGCTGGGACTGCTGGCCGATTCTTGAACGCCCGGTCACGCCACGTCTGGGGGCGAGATTGGCGGCCCAGCGCTGACGCTCAACAGCGGACGTCAGTATACGGTCTTTTATCCACCGACCCGACCACGACACGAGCTAAGGGTTGGACAGTTAGCGGTTGAGAGCCCCGCAGTGGCCATATCAGCCCTTAAACCCCACGACTGGTAGGGATACCCACGCCAGTGGTTTGTCGCGGGGAGGGCTGAATTCTTCTCATCCCCTCGACCGTTATCGGCCGTCAGAAGTGGCTGCCACCGGGTCGCTCGGCCGTCGAAGTCCGGTGGATTAGGCCTCACTTGCCGGGTGTGGCGCGGCCGGTCACTGGGCGAGACGGTTAAACTGACGGCTATGCCCATCGTCAGACTGTTTCAGCCGTTGCTGTTCCGCGACGCCTTGGGCGAATCGTTGCGAGCCGCCCGGATCGCACAAGGGCGGACGCTGCGTGACGTGTCGCGGGCGGCTCAAATTTCGCTGGGCTATTTGTCGGAGATCGAACGTGGGGTCAAAGAGGCCTCGTCGGAACTGCTGGCGGCTATTACCGAGGCCCTGGACGTGCCGCTGTGGCAGATCCTGTCCGAAGTGGCCGAGCGGTTGGCGCTGGCGGCCGGTGACGAGCCGGTGGCTCAGACCTGGCCGGTGCTGCGGCGGGCTGCCTGATCCGTGCGCGAAGCTGAATTGTGGTCGCGGCTGGAAGCCGCTTTGGGGCCGAATTACGTCTACGCCTGGACTGAGCAAGTGGTGTTACGGGATTTAGGTGGCCGGACGGTGCGGGAGGCGTTGGCGGCTGGTTTGCCGGCGAAACAGATTTTGCGAGCCGCCTGGGCTCACCTCGAACTCTCGGCCCGCGAACGCTGAGCTGGACGCGACAGACCACTAGGGGACGCGGAGCTTGATCGAACGACACGCCGCCGCCGATTGAATAATCGAACAGGTGTTCGGATAAGGTCGGGTTTGAGCCGAACGGGGCAGCGGATGATCCGTCAGGATTTCATCCACAGCCTACCGTCTGTGATCGAAGTTATCCCCAGATCACAGGTTCGGCGACAGATTGTCAGACCTCAGACCTATGGTCCTTGAGAGTTGTTGGACACGGTCGAAAGATAAGGACAGGACATGGCAACCGCAGATCGCGCGAAGGCTTTAGAAGCGGCCTTAGCCCAAATTGAAAAGCAACACGGTAAAGGCTCGGTCATGCGCCTCGGCGAGCGGCCGATTGACCCGATCGAAGTCATCCCCACGGGATCGATCGCCTTGGATATCGCCCTCGGGATCGGGGGTCTGCCGCGAGGCCGGGTGATCGAAGTTTTTGGCCCCGAATCGAGTGGTAAGACCACGGTGGCGCTGCACGCGCTGGCGAACGCCCAAGCGGCCGGTGGGATTTGTGCTTTTGTTGATGCCGAACACGCCTTGGATCCGGAATATGCCGAGCGACTGGGGGTGAAGACCGATGAACTTCTGGTCTCCCAGCCGGACAATGGTGAACAGGCTTTGGAAATCGCCGACACGCTGGTGCGCTCGGGGGCTCTGACGCTGATCGTTATCGACTCGGTGGCGGCGTTGACGCCGCGGGCTGAGATCGAGGGCGAGATGGGTGATTCCCACGTCGGTTTGCAGGCCCGCTTGATGAGCCAGGCGCTGCGCAAAATGACGGGCGCTCTATCCGGGGCCCGGACGACCGCGATTTTCATCAATCAGTTGCGCGAGAAGATCGGCGTCATGTTCGGTTCGCCGGAGACGACGACCGGTGGCCGGGCGCTCAAGTTCTATTCCTCGGTGCGGCTCGACGTCCGCCGGATCGAAACCTTGAAAGACGGTGCCAACTCGGTCGGGAACCGGACCCGGGTCAAAGTCGTCAAGAACAAGGTGGCGCCGCCGTTCAAGCAGGCCGAATTCGACATCATCTACGGCGAAGGTATCTCAGCTGAAGGCAGCCTGATCGACCTCGGTGTTGAACACGGCATCATCCGCAAAGCCGGTGCTTGGTTCACCTATGACACCGAACAACTCGGACAGGGCAAAGAGAACGCCCGGAATTATCTCAAGAACAATCCCCAGACGGCCCAGGAGATCGAAGCCAAGATTCTGTCCGCGGTCGGGATCACGGTCAGTGACGAGGCCGGGGCGGTGCCGCCCGGGATCGACCCCGACACCGGTGAAGTCGTCTTCTGATGCCCGTGGCGGAATTGCCAGTCGTCGCCGATCAGAGCCAGACGCTGGATCGGCTGCGGACCCTGATCGATGACGCCGAGGCTCGGTGGTCCGGCTCGCTCGGCGGGCCGGCCGGCCAGAGCG
>JAISGZ010000063.1 GCA_031262845.1 Propionibacteriaceae bacterium
TGGGGCCCCCAGCCGCGTTGTCGTCGTCGCCGGTAGATCCACTACCGGCTCCTCCTCCGCCTTGCTGGCCACCCCACCGGCCACCACGAATCACACGACAATTTAGACGCGACAGGCCACTGATCAACTCCCCACGACTTCCGTCGGCCACTGTCAGAGCCGCCCGTTAGACTCCCCAGTTATGGACTTTGCCAGCGCTTACGCTCACGGATTCGTCCGCTGTGCCGCCGCCGCGCCACCGATCCGGCTGGCCGATCCGGTGGCCAATGTCGACACGATGGTGGCGACCGTGCAGCAGTTGGCGGCGGAGGCCGTCGGTCTCGTCGTGTTCCCGGAATTATCGGTCACGGGTTACGCCAACGACGATCTGTTCCTGCAAGATACTTTGCTGGCGGCGGCGCGCCGGGAGACGACGCGGTTGGTGGCGGCGTCGCGCGATCTGGCGCCGGTGATCGTCGTCGGACTGCCGCTGGCTTTCGGCCACCGAGTGCTGAACTGCGCCGCCGTGATTCACCGGGGACAGTTGCTCGGTCTGGTGCCGAAGAGTTATCTGCCGACTTACCGGGAGTTTTACGAACGCCGCTGGTTCGGCTCCGGCGACGAGGTCTCGGGCGTCGTCGATTGGGACGGCCAGGCCGTGCCGATTGGGCCCGACCTGTTGTTCCAGGCCAGTGATCAGCCGCGTTTTTGTTTTCACGTCGAAGTCTGCGAGGACATGTGGGTGCCAGTGCCGCCCAGTGCTCAGGCGGCCTTGGCCGGGGCGACGGTCCTCGTCAACCTGTCGAGTTCACCGATCACGATCGGGCGGGCCGACGACCGCGAGCTCTTGGTCCGGTCGGCCTCGCTGCGCTGCCTGGCGGCCTACCTCTACACCGCTGCCGGGGCCGGTGAGTCGAGTACGGATCTGAGCTGGGACGGCCAAACCCTGATCTACGAGTTGGGTCAGAAGCTGGCCGCCGGTGAGCGTTTCCAGCCGGCCGGTTCCGTGACCGTGGCCGATATCGACGTCAATCGAATCGCCCAGGAACGGCTCCGGATGGGGACGTTCGACGACAATCGCCGGACGCTCGGCCTGCCCCCCGGTGGAGCCGACCGTTTCGGTCCGGCGCGCCCGGTCGCCTTATCCAATCGGGCTGGCGGTGACGGCGGAGCCGCCGCATCCGACCGGTCTGACCAACAGTCGGCGACCTCGGCGACCGGTGATTCTCGCTCCTGGTCTCATGTCGAACCACGATGGCCAGATCACCAGAGCCATCCCGGCCACATGCGACACGGTCGGCCTGGACGCCCTGGTCGGCCGAACTTCCGCCGGGTCGACTTCGCGCTTTGCCAACCGGCCGGTGACGTCGGCTTGCGGCGGCCCAATCCCCGGTATCCGTTTGTGCCGCCGGACCCGGCGCAATTGGCCCGTGATTGTTACGAGGCTTACCACATTCAGGTCGCCGGGTTGGTCCAGCGCCTCCAGTCGATCGGCCAACCGAAAGTCATCATCGGCGTCTCGGGCGGTCTCGACTCGACCCAGGCGCTGATCGTGGCGGCGCGGGCAATGGACCAACTGGGCCGTCCCCGGTCGGACATCCTGGCCTTCAGCCTGCCGGGTTTCGCGACCTCGCACGCCACCCAGTCTTCGGCTCTGGCGTTGATTGAGGCGGTCGGCGCAACCGGCCGAACGATTGACATCCAGCCGGCCGCCCGTCAAATGTTGCGTGATCTGGGCCATCCGTTCGCCGACGGCGAGCCGGTCTACGACGTCACCTTCGAAAATGTCCAGGCCGGTTTGCGGACTGATTATCTGTTCCGAGCCGCCAACCAACGTGGCGGCATCGTCCTCGGCACCGGGGACCTGTCGGAGTTGGCGCTCGGCTGGTGTACGTACGGCGTCGGCGACCAGATGTCCCACTACGCGGTGAATACCGGCGTGCCGAAAACATTGATCCAACATCTCATCCGTTGGGTGATGGCTGAGAATCTGTTCGACGCCGCCACCAACGCCGTCCTGGAGCGGGTTCTGGGCCAGGAAATCTCGCCCGAATTAGTGCCCGGCCAGGCCTTACAATCGACGGAAGCCGTCATCGGGCCGTATAACCTCAACGACTTCTTCCTTTACCACCTCCTGCGTCACGGGACCCGACCGAGCACGATCGCTTTCCTGGCCTGGCAGGCTTGGCGGGACCCGGCTGTGGGCGCTTGGCCGGCCGGCTGGGACGAAGACCGGCGGGTGGCCTACGACTTGCCGACGATTCAACGTTGGCTAGCCAATTTCCTGCGCCGTTTCTTCCACAACCAGTTCAAACGCAGTGCCATCCCCAATGGCCCCAAGGTCACCGCCGGCGGCACCCTCAGCCCCCGCGGTGACTGGCGGATGCCGAGCGACGCCACCGTGGAGGCTTGGCTGGCGGAATTAGCCGGTATCGAGGCTGCGACCATCGAGTCGCCACCGGGCGCCGCTGGTTAGCCGCGTCGTCAGTGACGTTAAATCTTCCAGTATTTCCTGGGAAGTGAGTCGGCGGTTTCTAGCCACCAGGCATAATGGGGGACGACCCGCCCGGCTCTCGGGCGGCCAAATAGCGGTGACCGCGTGAGGAGTCTGGGTGAACGAGACAGGTGCGGCGTTTCAAGTCGATTTACGTGGTGTGGTCGACTTATTGGCCCGGCACCTCTACTCCGGCCCCAACGTCTATCTGCGCGAACTACTCCAAAACGGTGTCGATGCCGTCACCGCTCGCTTGGCCCGTGAACCCGAAGCCCCGGCCACGATCCGGATTCGCCCGTGGTCAGGCAATGGCCTGGAAATTGTCGACACCGGTGTCGGGCTAACCCCAGACGAAGCCCGCGAACTCTTGGCCACGGTCGGACGCAGTTCGAAACGGGATCTTGATCTCGGCGTCGGCCGCCAGGAATTCCTCGGCCAATTCGGGATCGGCTTGCTGTCAGCTTTCATGGTCGCCGACGAGATTGAGTTGGTCGCCCGCTCGGCCTCCGATCTGGAGGCGCCGACGGTCTTGTGGACCGGCCACGACGACGGTCGTTACGACCTGGCGGAATTGCCCCGTGACCCGGCCGATCCGCCCGGCTCGGTGGTTCACATCCGGCCTCGCCGAGGCATGGAACACTGGCTGGCGATCGAGACCGTCACGGCTCTGGCCAGCGAATTCGGCTCCCTCTTACCGGTCGACATCGCCATCGAAGTGCCGCTCGACAAGGGCTCGGCCTGGCGCCGGATTACCGAACCGGACCTGCCCTGGGAGACGACCTACCCTCACGAACTGGCCCGGCGGGAGGCGCTGTCGCAGTTCTGTGAGAAGAGCCTGGGGTTCACGCCGATGGCGATGATCGACCTCAGCGTGCCCCTGGCCGGCGTGTCGGGCGTGGCTTTCGTTTTACCGACCGCCGTCCCGCCCGGTTCCGGTGGCCATCACCGGGTTTATCTCAAACGGATGTTGCTC
>JAISGZ010000107.1 GCA_031262845.1 Propionibacteriaceae bacterium
GGCAACAAGGCCGACGCCGTCATTATGGACGTCATGATGCCCCGGCTCGACGGTCTGGAAACAACCCGGATGTTGCGTCAATCGGGCAATGACGTGCCGATTCTCGTGTTGACCGCCCGTGACGCCGTCAACGACCGGGTCGATGGGCTGGACGCCGGTGGTGACGACTATATGGTCAAGCCGTTTGCGCTCGACGAATTGTTGGCCCGGCTGCGGGCGCTGACCCGGCGGTCACACGTCGAGGACAGTGAGGCCGCCGAATCGGCCGAGCGGTTGACCTTCTCAGATTTGACGCTCGATCCTCAGACCCGCGAAGTGACGCGGGCCGGCCGGCGGATTGCCTTGACCCGGACCGAATTTGCCCTCTTGCAGACGTTTATGGAAAATCCCCGCCGGGTTTTGGAACGCAGTTGGCTGCTCAACGAAGTCTGGGGGTTCGATTTCCCGACCACGGCCAACTCGCTCGAGGTTTACATCGGTTATCTGCGACGTAAGACCGAGCAAGGTGGGGAGCCACGTCTGATTCACACGGTGCGGGGGATTGGCTACGTCTTGCGTGAGTCGGCGGCCTGATGTGGGGGAGTTGGCGGGGGTTGTGGCGTGAAGCGTTAGCGGTCTCATGACTCTGACCGATTGGCCCAGCCCCACGACCACCCCAGCTATCCCGGCCGACGCCGGGCAGTTGCGGCGTTGGGTCAGCCGGATCCGGAGCTTTGTCAGCCGCTCTCTTCGTAACCAATTGATCTTGCTGACCGCCCTGGCCGTCGGTCTGGGGGCGCTGATCTCCAGCATCGTTGTCTATCAAGTCGCCCAGCGCTCGCTCCACAATCAATTCGACGACGAACTACTCGCCACCGCCACCGCCCAAGCCCCGGTCATCGCCGCCCAGCTCGCCTCCGACGCTCTCCCGACCAGCGAAGGTTTCAGCGCTGAAAACGTCATTCTCATGGTCGTTCAGGCCAACCGCGATGTCGTCGTCTCCACCGGGCAAACGCCCCTCGTTTTCGGCTGGCCGGAAATCTCGCTGGCCCGGCTCGGCAGCGGTATCCGCCAGCGAACTGGCGAGCGGACCGACGGTGTGCCCTACCGGATGGTGTCAGTGCCCTTCGAGGTCCCGGTCAGCGCTAGTCACACCAATCATTACGTGCTGATCTTGGGCCGCGACCTGGCGGCCGTCGAACGGACGCTGTCGGTCTTGCGCTGGATGCAGCTAATCGCCGGCCTGATCGGCGTCCTCGTCGGCACGGCTTCGGGGATCGCCCTAGCCCGCAGTTCCCTGCGCTCAATCCGCCAGCTCAGCCACGACGTGGCCCAGATCACGGCCACCGACCAGTTGGAACCGGTGTCGGTGTCGGGCGCTGACGAGGTGGCGCAGCTGAGCCGGTCGTTCAACTCGCTGCTCAACTCGCTGGCGACCTCACGCGAACGCCAACGCCGGTTGCTGGCCGACGCCTCCCACGAGTTGCGGACACCACTGACGAGTTTGCGCACGAACGTTGAGTTACTGATCGCGGACGAGAATTCGGGCATGTTGCCGCCCGGCGCCCGCGGTGAGATTCTCCACGACATCGCCGAACAGGTCGGTGAGTTCACGAGCCTGATCGCCGACCTCGTGGCGCTGTCGCGGGAAGATGGTTTGACAACCGTCAACCGGGCCACGATCGACTTCCAGGATGTCGTCCGCCGGGCCATCACGCGGGCTCAGCGGCGCGGCCCGAACCTGGTCTTCGCTGTCGATCTGGAGCCAACCTGGATTGAGGGTGACGCCGCCGCCCTCGAGCGGGCCGTCACCAACCTGTTGGACAACGCCGTCAAATTCTCGCCCGACCACGGCCAAATCACCGTCCTGTTGTCCGACCACCGCCTGCGTATCCGTGACCAAGGCCCCGGCATCGCCGACGAAGACCTACCCCACATCTTCGAACGCTTCTACCGCTCCGACCGCAGCCGGAACACGCCCGGCACGGGTTTGGGCTTGTCCATCGTCGATCACACGGTCACCAGCCACGGTGGCATCGTGCGGGTTGAGCGCCCAGCCGACGGTGGTGCCGAGTTCGTCGTCTGGTTGCCGCCCGTGCCCCTGCCTACCGGTGAGTCTCCGGTCGAGCCGCGGGCTAGTACGCCGCCGCCGCGTGAAGGTGGGGAGGGACCTTCATCAGCGTCCAGTTAGACGAGCCAGAACGCTGCCAGGCGCGGTTGACGGCAGTGGTCCGGCCAGACCCTTATCGGCTAACCGTTCATTCATCGGCTTGCGCACTGTTGTTCACACCTGTCTGAACGTGGAACGGCACCACCGACCGAACATCACAGACCACCCGTCACCCCGCACCACAGGAGCAGCCAAATCCCAAGCCCGATTGGTTCGAAAATCGCCGAAAAGCTGACCAATCGGGCTTGAAATTTCGGATCGAGTCTTATCCACAGAACTATCCCCACCCTGTGGATAATTACACTAATGTCATTCTCAGCTGACTAGTTCTGGAGCCTTTCAGCACAAGATTTTGAGGTACGAAGATGTGGCGACAGAGATCGCGACAGCGAGTTCAGACATGGCTGGCCTCGGCGGGTGACTCGGGGACAGTAGTCACGATATGAAGCTCAGCGCCGAGAGCACGAGCCGCGGCCGTGACTAGGGAAAACTGGACGCCGGGGTTACGACCGGCTTCCAACGTGCCAACCCAGCGGCGGGAGACACCCATCGCCTGAGCCAGCTGTTCCTGAGTCAGACCCTGGTCTTCTCGCAGACGGCGCAGAGTGGCACCCAACTCAATCGGGCGGCGAACCGGAACGTCTAAGGCTGTCACAGACATGATGTGATCGTAGTATCACATTCATGAATGCGCAAGAACGATCACATGATGTGCGACAGTAATGTCCGCCTTGATTATCTGCGATTCGAGTTGCTCAGGAAATCTACCGCCGCCGTTTTGAGGATTTCGCGGACTCGACGTCTGTCTCAACCACTCTGATATTTCGAGTTATCCCCAGAGGAAACCAACCGATTTGCTTACTCCCGTTTGGTCCGGCTAGGTTCGGTGGAAACTTCACTGTTGGCGTGGCTGCCCGGCCTTTGTGACGATCATCAGCGGTGTGGTTTTCCGAACCGACCTCAACCCCCACAACATCATGTTCCTCTCTCCTCTTACCATCGCCACCGCATACCCGGTCAGTTGTCAGCTGACCATTGGCATGGGCGTACACCAGCTCAATAACAGTTCGGCCTGCGTTGCTGGTCGGGCGGTCACTTTCGCGTCTTCCTCTGGCACACGCGCCTGTCAATCCGACGTCCCGTTTCCGTCAAACCTCCTGTGGCCTCAGCTCGTGAAGGCTTTTCGAACGGCTTCGACACCCCAGCTAACCCCTTGGCGCCTCAACTATGAAATGAGAACCTCATGACCACACGAGACTCCTCCGTCACTGCGAATTCCACCGTTCCGTATCGCTGTCGACCACGACTCGTCCTGGCTGCTCTGGCCACCAGCGTTCTCCAACTTGGGGCCGATGGTAGCGCTGGTTCGGACCCTGAACCAGCGCCGACCAGTGCAGCGCCTGCCACCAGCGAGGCCCCGCCTTCAACGCCCACCCCGAGCGTGCCGGTAACTGCGGCCGATGACCCGTCGTGGACCGCTAATCAGGTTGCGGCCGTGCGAGCTGTCGATGCTTATAACGACTTCCTCAGCGCATTCTTGGAGGACCCGGAAAACGTTGACAGCAGCCCCATCCTCCAACTAGCCACCGAACCCCAGTTGACGACAGATCTCAACAACATGACCACCCTCATTTCCAACCAACGTCGGATCACGGGCGGGCTCATTCCTATTCAGCGCAGCGTTGGTCCGGAACAGATCGTCGACGGGAAAACCGAGATCGTTGTCGTCCAATGTGACGAAGACGGACCGGGCGCTGTCGTTGTGGAAAACGGTGCCACCCAGCCAGTCGCTGGTGAACCCCGAGGGAGATACTCCTACACGGTGCAATGGAACCCCGACACAGCTACTTGGCTTGTTGCTCTCATCGACAGGATTCAGGGCGGATGTTAGGAGGAATCACCATGCCCACACGAACTCACCGCCCAGCCGTAGTAAAACTCACCGGGCTGATCAGTCTGCTCCTCGTTATCAGCGTCCTTATCGTCGCAAATCCTTCAGATGCCGCCGCGGAAAGAGTGGTGTCTTTCTCAGTCAGCGTTGATGTTCCTGGTACGACTACGAACGTCCAGTCTGGTCAAGCTGAATCATCTGGCTGTGTCGCTGCTGACGGGACATCGATCCCGTGTACCGACCGTTTCGGCGGCGCCTGGAACGGCAACTGTTACCTCAGCCAGTTAGCCGACGACATAAGCGCTGCAATAACCAGACTCAAATACAGCTCCAACCAAGCCAAACAAACCGAAGGCAGCTTCTACCGCTGCGTCGACTCCAACGGCTATGCCACACTCCTCTGGCAACCCAACGCTCAGTTGCCGCCCAGCCCTCAGGAACTCGCTGACTCCGCCCGCCTTCTCATCAGCGGCAACATTACCGCCGCCGATATCGGGATTTACCCTGACGGGTTGAAAGAAACCGGCACTGAGAATTTCGGCATCGTTGGTTTCCCGACCTGGTATTGGACGAAAAACCCCAGCCCCGTCTACACCAGCCCTCAAACTCACACCACCAGCTTGCGCGGTCACAGTCTCCGTGTCACTGCCAAATTCAATTACAGCTTGTGGGATACCGGTGACGACGGCACTACCCTCACCTGCGGACTCGGCACCGAAGCCGTCAACGTTGACAGTCCCCAGCGCTCACCCTCGGGCTGTGACCACATCTACCGCCACAAAGGCGACTACACCATCACCGCCACCTGGTACTTCACGATCGAGTGGACTGGTGCGGGCCAACGCGGCACCTTCACCCTCCAAGTCGACCAAACCGGCACCTACCACGTCGGCGAAGTCCACATCGTCAACGTCCCCAACCCCTAAATTCCTTCGCGCAGTACTTCGGAGATGTCTTCAACTTGTCGAGGGCTGGCTGGTCCCGTCACCGCTGGCTGCCAACGTACGTGCTAGGTCGTCGATCGTGGCCATGTAGGTCAGTCCGCCCGGTGGTGCGGCAGTGAAACCCAGTCGGTCGTAGAAGGCTGCAGCGGTTTCGTCAACGGCGTGGACCAGCATGGCTCGTAAGCCGATCTGACGGCCGGCGGCGACTGACCGGATGATGGAGTCCTGGAGGAGGGAGATTCCCAGACCCCGGCGTTGCCAGGACGTATCGACGGCCAGGCGGGCGAGTACGACGACGGGGATGGGCGAAGGCATATTTCGTCGCACCCGACCGGAGGCCTGTCTCAGCTCAACCGATCCGGCCGCTAAAGCGAAGTAACCGACCACTCGTTGCGGCTGGTCAACGGGGGTCGTGACAAAGGTTCGGCTGGCCCGGCTGATTTCGTTGGGCTTTGCCCGGTTTTTGAGCCAGTGATCTAACGTCCCGGTTCCGCAGCTGAACTGGGCGAGGTCGTCATCGGCCTTGATCGGGCGTGGCGTGATGAACCCGCTCATTCGAAGACTGATGGCCGCGACATGAGGTCACGCAGACCCGGTAGAACCGTTGCTGGCCGGTCTAACGCATTGTTGAAGGCCTGCCACTGTGCCTCGTCGAGAACCAAGCGTGGTTGATCAGCCAAGACCTGTTCCGCCCGGTTGACTAGCGCGGTTACCGAAAACTCGGTCAGAGTTTCGCCTCGGCTGTCGGCGGCTTGTTCGACCAGGGCTTTTTGACGGCCCGTCAGCCGCAGAGCGATGCGGTGGTCCTTGAGCGTGGTTGTTGACATGACCACGATTGTACGCCTATCAGGCACACTTGCAAACCTGCATCATTCGCCGCCCGCCTGAACTACACGTACACCGTCAGCGGGCTGATTGATGACCGCGGCAGATGTCTTTGGCACTCACTCTCAAGGTGACACCCAAATTCCAAGCCAAAATGGTCAGGTTTTTTGAAAAAATCGAACCATTTTGGCTTGGAATTTTGACCACGCTGGTCAGGTTGCTTGCCGCACCTGGGCTGCGAAGTCGGGGGCCCGGTCGACGCCTTCGCCGGTGTTCAGCACGACTAGGTCACCGTCGTGAATCTGGCCGGCGGCTAGGGCGGCGATGAAGCCGAGCAGGCAGACGATGGAGGCTGGGCCGAGTACGAGGCGGCGGGCCTGGTAGACCCGGCGGGCCTCGGCTAGGACTTCACCTTCGCGGGTTCGCAGATACGTCCCACCGGAGCGGCGCACGATCGGCGCCAGGATCGGGAACATGCCGGGGTTGCCGGTGGCTAGCGTCGTCACCATGGTTTGGGGCTGGTCGATGACCGGGTAGTGCTGCTCCCAGCCGTCCGGGAAACCGCTGGCGAGAGCCGTTTCCCAGCCTTGAACCATCGGGTCGCAGGTGTCGAGTTGGGTCAGGATGATGCGAGGAAGATGCAAGTCTGTTGGCGCCGCCGTCTGGGCTGCTCGAAGAAGCGACCTGTCCGCGGCCAGTGTCGATCCGTCACGCGAAGGCGTATCCGTACCCAAGTGACGAACCTGGCCAGGATCTCCCACTAGCCCATGATCATCGTTTGCAGAAGCACCAGTCGTCGTCGGACGAACGATCGCCTGGCTGATCTCGTCCCAATGCGGCGTCAACTCCCGAACCGCCTTGTCAACCGCGATCGGTCCCGTCCCGCCGCTCACCGCTTGGACGTAAACATCGGGCATCCGCCCTAGCTGGCGGAAGAATTCGAACACCATGGTGCGTTTCGACTCGACCCGGATCGGATCGATGTTGCCAGCCGAAATCAACCAGCCGTGCTCAGCCGCCGCCTCGGCCGCGGCCTGTTTGGCGTCGGCGTAACTGCCATCCACGACCACAACGTCCTGGCCGATCTGGCGGATCGCCTCGACCGAGGCCTGGTTATTGCCATCCGGCACGAAGGCCGTCAGCTGAACTCCGGCCCGCGCCAGGTAGGTGGCGTACGCCGTCGCGATATTGCCCGTCGAAGCGACGACGAAATGATCGACCCCGTGTTGCCGGAACAACGATGCCGCCATCGACGCCGCCACGTCCTTGAACGTGTGCGTCCCACCATTGAGGTCATTCCTAGCCACGGCCACCTGGCAACGCACGCCAAACTCTCGCTCAGCCCGCTGTTCGAGCCACGACCAACGCTCCAGCGGTGGTGTGCCTTCCCCAAAACTCACCACCCGATCCCGGTCCACGGTGGGCAAAAAATCGGAGTAATACCAAAATGAATCGACCGGCCCCGGCGTCAGCAGCGGCACCAAATCGGCATACGACCGGTCATAAACCACGTCCGCCCGTGGTGACCCACACGCCGGACAGCACTGCCCGCTCGCGAACCAAACCCCAAAATCCGCCACCCGATGGCCACAGGCCAGACAGGTCAAGTGATAAGTCGTCACCCCGCTGAGCCTAGTCACTAGGTCCCTTGGCGACGCATCTCGTGCCCGTCATTAACCAAAGAATGAGTCAGTCAGTAGCTGTCAACCTGCTAGACGGCAACTTGTCTATCGGACTAGACTAACCCTGTGAAACGCCGTGATCTCGAACGCCGAATAGCTGATATCGCTCGGCAACGAGGTCTCCCCGTTCACTACAAAGAAGGCGCCAACCACACTCGTGTACAAATTGGCTCAGACACGACGTTCATTCCGCGGCACCGGGAAATTGATGAACGATTGGCGCGCGCCGTACTCGCAACGTTGAGAGGAGAGCCAGAACCATGGAACTAACTGCTCGTTGTGTCAGAACAGATCGTAGGTGGGTTGTCCGGGTCACAGACATCCGTGGACTATGCACTCACACAGCCCGCCTTGACCAGGTTGAAGCCGCCGTCCTCGACGCCGCTTCCCTGCTTGATGATCAACCCGCCGAAGGGTTTCATGTCACTGTCGAAGTTGACTTTGCTGACGGCCAAGAACAAGCCATCACTCGCGCTCGCAAAGCCCGGGCTCGCGCTTATGAGGCCCAAGCTGAGGTGGCTGACGCCGACAAACAAGCCATCACCAAACTCCACCACGACGGCTTGACCGCTCGTGATATCGGAAACCTACTCGGCGTCTCCCATCAGCGCGTCCACCAAATTCTCAAAGCCGCTTAACGGCGTGTGGGCCCAAGTCAGGTTTGATGAATGGGCTACGACCACAGCCAGTCAACACACAACCGCCGCCCAACCGGACAAACCGGCGGGACGGCGGTCGTGAAGAAAGACGCGACTGACCTCAGCTCGCGGCCACGGTCAGCGTGATGTGAGCCGTGACGGCGTCGTGCAATTTGATACCGACGGTGTGGGCACCAACCTGCTTGATGGGCTTGCTGATGACGACACTGCGCTTGTCAAGAGCCGGTCCACCAGCTTGCTTGACGGCCAACGCAACGGCCGCTTGGGTCAGCGAACCGAACAGCGTGCCGGACGGGCCAGCCGGGGCTTTGACCTTGACGTTGAGGGCTTCGATCTGCTGCCGGATTTCGTTGGCGTGATCGAGGTTGCGGATTTCGCGGGCGTCACGAGCCCGCTTGATGCCGTCGATCTGTTTGGCGGCGCCCGTCGTCCAGACAATCGCCCGGCGGGTCGGCAACAGATAGTTCCGGCCGTAGCCCGGCTTGACGTCGACGATGTCGCCGGCGATCCCGAGGTTGTCGACGGTTTGGGTCAAAATCAACTTCATGATGACTCCTTCAGGTCGGCTCAGCGAGCGGTCGAAGCGTAGGGCAGCAGCGCCATCTCGCGGGCGTTCTTGATCGCGTTGGCGACCTTGCGCTGATCCTGAACCGTCAGGCCAGTGACCCGGCGAGCCCGGATCTTGCCGCGCTCAGAGATGAACTTGCGCAGCAAAGCCACGTCTTTGTAATCGACCTCGCCAATCCGGACAGTTTTGACCGGAGCGAGTTTCTTCTTCGAAATGGGCTTCCGAGGGGCCATTGTGGTGCTCTCCTTTGGTTGAGCCCGGCAGTTGCCGGAATGTGCCTAGTGCTTCCTGTGAAGTTATTCAATTGTTGATCAGGCGCGCCCGGATTGGGGCCAGACGCGGAATTGTCGTGGTTGTCGCCCACCGGGCTCAACCACGACCCGTGCCCAACGCGAGCCGGCCGTCGATCAGAACGGCGGTTCGTCCGTCCCGGCGTTGGCCCAGGGATCGGCCGCTGGCTGCGCCGCACTCCCCCACGGATCCGACGGCGCCTGGCCGCGGCCTTGGTTCTGGCCGCCATAGTTCGACTGGCCGTAACCGCCACCTTGGCCGCCACCGGAACCGGGTTGGCCGTAATTGCCGGACGAGGTCTTCGTCACCTTGGCCGTGGCGTAACGCAAGGCTGGGCCGATCTCATCGACATCAACCTCGAAGACCGTCCGCCGATCGCCTTCGCGGGTCTCGTAGCTACGCGCCCGCAACCGCCCCTGAACGATGACGCGCATCCCCTTGGTCAACGACTCGGCGACGTTCTCCGCCACCTGCCGCCAGACCGCGCAATTGAGGAACATCGCCTCGCCATCACGCCATTCGTTGGTCTGCCGATCGAATGTCCGGGGCGTCGACGCGACCGTGAAATTCGCCACCGCGGCGCCGCTGGGCGTAAAACGCAGTTCCGGGTCGGCCGTTAAATTCCCGACCACCGTAATGACTGTGTCGCCTGCCATAAGAATCTCCCAATGTGAGGGTTGGAGTTGAAGGAGTGGGGACTGACCGCCGGGGCGGCCAGCCGTAAAGTCGGGCTACGCGGTGACCGGCTGAGTCAATCACGACCCGGCCGGACCGTTGAGCCTTACCGGGAGTTGGAACGCGACCGATCGAACCGATCAGACCTGTCGGAACGGTCAGAGCGGTCAGAGCGGTCGGACCGATCAGAGCGGGGCCGGTCGGTCTTCGGCTTGTCAGCCCGAGCCTCGGCCCGAGCTTTACTGGCTTGGGCGGCTTTGGCCTTCTCAACCTGCAATTTTTGCTGGGCCTTGGGGGACAGCACCTCAGGCCGGAAGACCTTGGTCCGCTAGACCCGCTCGTCGATCGTCAACCGACGGTCGAGTTCTTTGACCACAGCCGGTTCGGCATCAAGGTTGATGACGACGTAGGTTCCCTCAGACTTCTTCTTGATGTCGTAGGCGAACTTTTTCCGGCCCATAATGTCAATCGCCGTGACTTGGGCACCGGCTTGTTTGGCTGGGGTCAGGTGGTTATCGATCACAACGGCGACCTGGCGGTCGTCAACTTCCGGATCGAGGATGATCATCATTTCGTAAGAACGCATTCAGCGACTCTCCTATGGACTAGTACGGCTACGAGCGACCTCGCAGCAGGAGTAAGTGGTATCAACACCGACGACGCACTCTACTTGGCCAAGACCGGAACTGTCGAATGGAGGGGTGGGCTGGCCCCGCTGACCCTCTCCCGAGTTCTCGGCCAGCGCCCTCGCCGGCACCCTCGCCTTCCACCTCCAGCTGCGAGATCGGGTTCCAGGTCCTCAGGACTCCCGAACAGCACCCAAGCCCTCGGCCTGAGTCCTCACTTTCCACTCCGAACCGTGGAAATCCTGCACGATGCAGGAAATTACCTACATCCGATGTCGGAAATTCCCAACCCGATGTCGGTCTTTCCCCGACTTCGCCGATTGCCTGGGCCAGGCCGGACCGGTTCAATAGACGTAATGAAAGTTCATCCGGGGGCAGTCGACGCGGCCTTTGGCGTCAGTTTCTCGCTGGTGGCGGTTTTGTGCTGGGTCACGGCCGTTGACCTCCAGTCGGCGATCAGCGTGGTGGTGGCTCTGGCGCTCGGAGCGCTGGTCTATGTCGTCCTCGGCCGGCCTCTGGTCATAGCTTCGCAACGACCGGATTGGCGCTGGTGGGTCAGCTTGGTCGGTTTTGAAGTGCTGTTGACGTGGGCGACGATCGCTCACGCCAATGCGGCATACGCTCAGATCGCCGTCTTGGTCTGGATTTGGACTTCCCAAACGTCATTCGCCACCGGTGTGGCCGGATCGCTCACGGTCGGTTTCGCGATCGCCCTGGGGTCGGGCATCGCCAACGACCGGGCCTGGCTTTACGCGGGTTTGTTGGGCGCGGTGGCGGCCGGGTTTTCCGTGCTCATCGGTTGGCGGGTGTTATCGCTGGCGAACTGGGGTAAAGAACGAGCTGCCCTGGTGACCAAGTTGCAGGCCGCCCAGGCCGGTATCGCCGCCGCTCAACGTGAAGCCGGTGCCACAGCCGCCCGTGAACAATTGGCCGCCGAAGTCCACGACACGATTGCCCAGAATCAGGCCGGGATCGTCATGGTCGCCCAGCGGGTGTTGAGCCGGCTACCTGATTCGGATCCCACGACTGACCCGGCACGGCAAGACTTGTTACTGATCGCCGACTTGGGCCGTGAGATGTTGACCCAAACCCGGATGTTGGTGGCGGCCAACGCCCGGCCCGATACCAGCGCTGGTTTGCCGACCGCTTTGCGCCACTTGGCTCAAAGGTTCAGCCGCGAATCCGGCTTACCGATCGACGTCACCGTGACACCAGAAACCCTCCCACCAGGCATCGTCCACCGGGAAATTGAGGTGATCTGTCTGCGCGCCGCCCAAGAAGCCCTAGCCAACGTCAGGAAACACGCTCAAGCTCAGCACTGTTGGATGAGCCTTGAGATTCATCACCTAGCTCCATCATCTGCCCTTGGCCGATCCACGACTGGTCGGGCGGGAACTGATGACCGTGATGACTTGGCCGGGGCTGGCCTGGTTCTCCAGGTCCGGGACGACGGCCGCGGTATCGATCCCGAAGCCATCCACCACGGAGGCTTCGGACTAATGGGGTTACGGGACCGCGTGGCCGTGGTCCACGGCTCCGTCGACATCATCAACTGGTCAGACCCGTCGACAGCTTCGTCAAACCAATCGAAGCCGTCTTCAGGTCAGTCGCCGGCGCCCTCAGCGACCGCACTGGACACTGCAACCCGGCAAGGCACTCAAGTGACCGTCCGGCTGCCGCTGACCGCTCCGGCACAACCCGACGCCTAACCGCTGAGGCGTCTAAAATGATGCCAGCCAAAGGATCTGACATTCCGTGTCAGAAATTCGCTAGCTCACTGGGCCGGTTGGACACGGTGGCGCGGGAATCAAAATTGTCGTGTTCTTCGGGCTGGCCAGCCAGGCGGCGGAGGAACCAATGGAAACTATCGATGATGACAACGCTGCCGGGATCTCACAGTGTGATGAATACGAGGATTTTTCGTAGGGATAAATCTTCCGCCGGGAAATTTCGACGCGACAGAGCTAGGTGACGGTGACCTTGGCAGACCCGAGAGAGGGGCACAGCATGATCCGAGTCCTTGTGGTCGATGACCACCCGGTCGTTCGCCAGGGTCTGATCGGTGTCATCGAATCCGAAGCCGACCTGACGGTCGTGGGACAGGCGGCCGATGGCCTGACGGCCGTGACCGCGGCCGCTGAACTAGCTCCCGACGTGGTCTTGATGGATCTCAAACTGCCTGGTCTGGACGGGGTCGAAGCCACCAAACAGATTGTGACCGCGGCCAACCGGGCCGGCCGCCCCACCCAAATCTTGATTGTCACGGTGTTCGAGTCCGATGACAATATCCTCGACGCCATCAGCGCCGGGGCCCAGGGATACGTCCTGAAAGCCGCCCCAACCCACGACATCATCGGCGCTATTCGTGATGTGGCTAGCGGACATACTGTCCTGGCGCCGTCCTTGGCGGCGTCCCTGGCCCGCCGGAGCGCCGACCGGATCAGTCAGCCCAAACTCAGCGACCGGGAAAGTGAAATTCTGCCGTTGATCGCCGAGGGGCTATCGAACAGCCAGATCGCGCGCCGTTTGATGATCGGTGAATCGACGGTCAAAACCCACATCAAAAGCTTGTTCGCCAAACTTGAGGTATCCGATCGGACTCACGCCGTGACCCGGGCCATCAGCCTCGGTTTGTTGGTCTGGCCGCCGCGCTCCGACCAACTGTCGTGACCGGCCGCGTCGTCAATCGCGTATTCGAGATCGGAAGAGCGTCG